>CAMLFJ010000054.1 GCA_946479205.1 uncultured bacterium
GGGCGTTCAACCGGCCGCGCAGGCGGGTCGCCCGTTCGATCAGGGAGAGGGCCTGCTCCTTGTTGCTCTGCCCCGCCAGCCGCAGCATCGCCATGGCGAAATTGGGATCGAGCTCCAGGGCCTTCGCATAGGCAACCTGGGCGTCTTTCATGTAGAAGCGCCGCTCGTTGGCGACCCCGTCCCGGTAGGCCTCGTAGGCCGCGGCGGACGTGGTCGTAACCTCCCGCCTGTTCGTCAGATAGAGCGCCGCCAGCCCCCCCGCCACGAGCAGGAAGGGCAGCTTCTCCCGCCAGACACGCCACGGTCCGGGCCTCCACCATCCGCGGGCGCCGGGACGGAGGCGGCGGAGCGGGTAGACATCGAGCACCAGCAGAACCGCCGGCAGCGTGACCGCCATGGACTTCGAGAGCAGGGCGAGCACGAACGTGCCCACCGACGCCCAGTAGAACGTGCTCCGCCGTCCACCGTCTCGCGACTCGACCTCGCAGGCGCGCACGTACATCAGCACCGATAGCAGGAAGAAGAATCCGCTCAGGACGTCACGCCGCTCCGTGATCCACGCGACCGACTCGACCCGCAACGGATGGACCCCGAACCCGAGGGCCGCCACGGCGGCCGCGAGCCGGAGACCGTCCACACCGATCATGGCCGCATCCGGCCACACGATCCGGAAGAGCCGCTGGGCCAGGAGGTAGACGAGCACCGTATTTGCGGCGTGCAGGACGACATTCGTCAGGTGGTAGCCAACGGGGTTCAGGCCCCAGACGAGGTAGTCCAGCCCGTACGTGACCCACGTCAGGGGCATGTAGTGGCCCATGAGGTTCGTGGTGAACATCCACCGGAGGTTCGACCACCCGAGCCCTCGGTAGGCCGGGTTGTCGACCAGCAGCACGACGTCGTCCCATTGCTGAAAGCGGCCAGGGAGGGCGGACGAGAACGCCGCCATGACCACCAGGGCGGTGAGGGCTGGAACGACCCAGCGCGAGGGCGGTGGCGACCCTTCCGGGAGGTCTGGGACCACTGTATGTCCAATCTCCCATGCCGGCCTCTCAGCACCAAGGGGAAAGGCGTCGCAGGTTACCGGAATGATTGACTCGGCGGGGCCTGCCGCGTATAACAAATGATGGATGGTTAATCCGGTCTCTCCGCTCGGTGGGACCCTGACGCCCGATGATCTGGCTACCCTCAACGCTATCCGTCGCTACGAGGAGCGGTTGGCCAAGGATCCGACGTCGCTGGCGTTCGCACCCCTGGCGGATGCATATCGCAAGGGAGGGCGCGCGCGCGACGCCATCCGGCTGTGCCGCGAGGGGCTCGAGCGCTTTCCGCAGTACGTCACGGCCCGCCTGATCCTCGCCAAGGCGCTCGTCGACGACGGCAATCCCGACAGCGCGCTGGACGAGGTGCGCGCGATTCTCGCGAACAGCCCGCAGGAGGCGCAGGCCCATCGTCTGGCCGGCGAGCTATACCGGCGTTCCGGCGCCCTGGGCGACGCCGTCCAGCACCTGGAGCAGGCGGTGCGGCTCGATCCCGGAGATCGGGAATCCCGCGCCCTCCTCGACGTGCTCGGGGCGGGCGGCGCGGTGCCGGAGGGCTCGGCGTTGAAGCAGCTCCTGGCCGACGACACGTTCGCGACCCTGAGCTTCGGCACCCTGTGCCTGGAGCAGGGCCTGGTGGACGAAGCGGCCCAGATCTTCCTGCGCCTCCTCGCCCGCGACCCGGGGCACGCCCGGGCCCGGGAGCGGCTGGAAGAGGCGCTCCGACTCAAGACGCAACGACGGAAAGGGTCCTGACCGCATGGTGGTATCCACGGCCGAGTTCAAGAAGGGACTGAAGATCCAGTTCGACGGCGCGCCGTACACGATCGTCGACTTCCAGCACGTCAAGCCCGGCAAGGGCGGAGCGTTCGTGCGCACCAAGCTCAAGCACATGAAGCTCGGGCGGGTGATCGACAACACGTTCCGAGCGGGCGAGAAGGTCGAGCTCGTCGACTTCGAAGAGAAACGGATGCAGTTCCTGTACAAGGACGACCGGTACAACTTCATGGATCTCGACACGTACGACCAGATCTCCCTGTCCGCCGAGGAGGTCGGCGACGCGCGCGACTTCCTCAAGGAGAACACCGAGGTGGAGATCCTGTTCATCGACGCGAGCCCGGTCACGGTGGAGCTGCCGAACTTCATCGAGCTGCAGATCGCCAGGACGGATCCCGGCATCCGGGGCGACACCGCCTCGGGCGGATCGAAGCCCGCCACCCTCGAGACCGGCGCGGTGGTGCAGGTGCCGCTCTTCCTCAACGAGGGCGACGTGGTAAAGGTCGATACCCGCAGCGGCGAGTATCTCGGCCGCGTATCGGCGGCGGGCTAGCGTGGCCAGGCGGCGATCGGCCCGCGGCCCCGCGGATCCCGCGGGCTTCAGCATCGACCAGGTGGTCGAGCTGGCGGTGCGCCACAATCTGGCCGAGCTCGAGGTGGAGGCCGCGGGCACCCGGATCCGCATCGTCCGGGAGCACGCGCCCGTCGCGTCCGGGTCCCGCGTCGAGGCGGCGTCCGCGATCGCGGCCGCGCTCCCGCAGTCCGCCCCGGAGAGCGTCGAGTCCACCGCGCATCTCCTGACCGTGGAAGCCCCGATGGTCGGCACGTTCTATCGCGCCCCCAAGCCCGATGCCCCGCCGTTCGTGGCCGAGGGCGACGTGGTCAAGGAGGGGCAGGTCATCTGCATCGTCGAGGCGATGAAGCTGATGAACGAGATCGAGTCCAAGGTGGCGGGGCGCATCGCCAAGGTCGTGGTCGAGAACGGCCAGCCCGTCGAGTTCGGCCAGCCCCTCTTCCTGGTGGACCCGCTGCGCTGACCCTCGGCTGATGTTCCACAAGATCCTCATCGCCAACCGGGGCGAGATCGCGCTCCGGATCATCCGGGCGTGCCGCGAGATGGGAATCCGCACCGTGATCGCCCACTCGACCGCCGACGCCGACTCCCTGCCGGTGCGCCTGGCCGACGAGTCGGTCTGCATCGGGCCGCCCGAGGCGCGCCTGAGCTACCTCAATATCCCGAGCATCATCTCGGCCGCCGCGATCACCGATAGCGAGGCCATCCATCCCGGCTACGGGCTCCTGGCCGAGAACTCCGCCTTCGCGGAGATCTGCCGCGCGTGCGGCATCACCTTCATCGGCCCGTCCCCCGAGGCCATCCGCCTCATGGGCGACAAGGCCCAGGCCCGCGAGATGGCCAAGCACGCGGGCGCGCCGGTGGTGCCGGGCAGCGAGGGCCCCCTCGCCGGCGTGGACGAGGCGCAGGCGCTCGCGGACTCGATGGGCTATCCGATCATGGTCAAGGCGGCGGCGGGCGGCGGCGGACGCGGAATGCGCATCGTGCGCGAGCGGGAAGCGCTGGCCCGCGCCTACACCACGTGCCAGGCCGAAGCGGGCGCCGCCTTCGGCTCCTCCGAGCTCTACCTCGAGAAGTTCGTGGAAGACGCCCGGCACGTCGAGGTGCAGGTGCTCGGCGACGAGAACGGCATGCGCCTGCACCTCGGCGAGCGCGATTGCTCGGTGCAGCGCCGGCACCAGAAGCTGCTCGAGGAAGGGCCCGCCCCCGCGCTCTCTCCCGAGACGCGGTCCGGCCTCTACAAGTCGGCGCTCGCGGTGGCGCACGCGGTCAACTACGTGTCGGCGGGCACCGTCGAGTTCCTGGTGGACCGGGACGGGCAGTTCTACTTCATCGAGATGAACACCCGCATCCAGGTGGAGCATCCGGTGACCGAGATGATCACCGGCATCGACCTCGTCCGCGAGCAGATCCGCATCGCCAGCGGGGAGGCCCTCGGCTACAAGCAGAGCGCGGTGACCTTCACCGGCCACGCCATCGAGTGCCGGATCAACGCGGAGGATCCCGAGCACTTCATCCCCTCCCCGGGCCGCGTGACCGCCTGGATCGCTCCCGGCGGGCCCGGGGTGCGCGTGGACAGCCACATGATGACCGGCTACATGGTCCCGCCCTACTACGATTCGCTCATCGCCAAGATCATCGTCCACGGCCGCGACCGCACCGAGGCGATCGCCCGCATGCAGCGGGCGCTCCACGAGACGGTGGTCGAGGGCATCAAGACGACGATCCCCTATCACCTGAAGCTGCTGGCCGACCCCGCGTTCGTGGCGGGCGGGTCGACGCTGGCCCGGCTCGAGCAGAACCTCTAGGCGGTCGCGGTGCGGCTGCCCTCGCCGCTGTACGCGATCCTCGACCGGTCGGTGGCTCGGGACCGTGACCTGCCCACCCTGCTGGAGGCGGTGCTCGCGGGCGGGGGTCGGCTCGTGCAGCTCCGCGAGAAGACCCTGCCGCTCGCCGAGCTGCTCCCGCTCGCGCAGCGGCTCGCGCGGCGCTGCCGCGAGGTCGGCGCCCTCTTCATCGTGAACGACCGGGCCGACCTGGCGCTGGCCGCGGGCGCCGACGGCCTCCACGTGGGCCAGGACGATCTGCCGGCGCGCCGGGCCCGCCAGATCCTACCGTCCGGGATGATCCTGGGGGTCTCGACCCACGATCCCGAGCAGGCGCGGCAAGCGGTGGCCGACGGCGCCGACTACGTCGCGGTGGGCAGCATCTACCCGACCGCCACGAAGGCGGGCTTCCAGCTGGTGGGCCCGGAGCTGATCCGCCGGGTGCGCCCGGACGTCCCGGTGCCCCTCGTGGGCATCGGGGGCATCACCGCGGACAACGCGGGGGCGGTGCTCGCGGCGGGCGCGGACGCGGTCGCGGTGATCTCGGCCCTGTGCGCCGCGCCGGATCCCCAGGCCGCCACCCAGGCCTTCCTCGCCCGGTTGCGATGATCCGCCGGGGGTTGGTCCCGCTCGCCGTCGCCATCCTGACCGCGGCGGCCTTCGTGCCCACGCTGTCCGGCTCGTTCCTCAACTGGGACGACAACGTGAACTTCCTCGACAATCCCGCCTATCGCGGGCTCGATCGCGAGCACGTCCGCTGGGCCTTCACGAGCGTGTCCTTCGGCCATTACATCCCGCTGACCCGCCTCACCTGGAGTCTCAACTGGGTGCTGGGCGCGATGAATCCCTGGGGCTATCACCTGGTGAACGTGCTGCTCCACGCCGCCAATGCCACCCTCTTGTACTTCGTGGCCCGGCGCCTTCTGGCCGCCGCGACCACGGACGGTGCGCAGGCGGGACGGCGCGATCCCGACCTGTGCGCGGCCGCCGCGATCGCCGCGCTGGTGTTCGGCATGCATCCCCTGCGGGTCGAGCCGGTGGCCTGGATCACCGGCCGCCCCGACGTGCTCTGCGCGTCCTTCGTGCTCCTCACCGCGTGCGTCTATCTCCGCGCCGTCGAGACCGACGGACCCGCCCGACGCGGCCTCATCCTCGTCGCCGCCCTCACGCTCGCGGCCGCTCTGCTGTCGAAGGGAGCCGCGCTGCCGTTCGTCGGCGCGCTGCTCCTCCTCGACGTTTACCCGCTCCGCCGACTCCGACGGCTGGGCGTGCGGCCCCTGCTGATCGAGAAGCTCCCCCTCCTGCTCGTGACGCTCGCCGGGGCGGGAGCCATCATCCACGCGCTCCGCCAGGGCGCGGTCCTCACCCAGATCTCCGAGCACGGCAGCCTCGCGCGGCTCGCGGCGGCCGCCCACACTTTTCTCATCGCCCCGTTCCGGGTGATCTGGCCGGCCTCACTGTCGCCGCTCTACGAGCTCCCGGCCCGGATCGACCCGCTCGAGCCCCGGTTCGCGGTGGCCCTGCTCGGCGTGGTGCTCGTGACCGCGGGGTTGATCCGGCTGCGCCGTCGCTGGCCGGGCGGCCTGGCCGCCTGGACCTTCTCGGTGCTCATGCTCGCCCCGACGAGCGCGGTGATGCGGCAGGGCGCCGACCTGGCCCCCGACCGCTACACGTACCTCTCCGGCATGGGTTTCGCGGTGCTCGTGGGCGGCGGCGCGCTCTGCGTGATCCGGCTCGTCCGACGGGGAACCCTGACCCCCTTCACGGGACGGGCCGCCGCGGTCGCGGGCGTCATCGCGATGGTGAGCCTGGGCGCCACCTCGTGGAGCTATGCCCAGGTCTGGAGGGAGTCGGAGACGCTGTGGCGGTGGGCGGTCGAGGTGGATCCGGACTGCAGCATTTGCCACGGCAAGCTGGGCGAGAGCGCGCTCGGCGGCCCCGTGGGGCGGACGCGCGTCGTGGAAGCCGAGGCGCTGTTCCGTCGCGCGATCGCCCTGCGACCGGATCTGCCGGATGCGTACTACAACCTCGGGACGACCCTCGCGCTCCAGGGGCGCTACGCGGAGGCCGAGGCGCCGCTCCGCACTTACCTGGAACGCGTCCCCTCGTCCACCTCCGGAGCCGAGCGCCTCGGGCTCGTGTACCTGCTGCAGCAGCGCTACGAGCCGGCCGTGCCGCTCCTGCGGACCGCGTTCGTCCTGAAGCCGCGCACCGCCGAGCTCCGGGGCTATCTGGTCCAGGCCCTCGAAGGCCAGGCCCAGGAGCTCCGGGCGCAGGGTCGGGGCGGCGAGGCCGAGACGCTGCTCGCCGAGGTGCGCGCGGTCTCGGCCCTGCCCCTGGAAGCGGTCCCCGCGTCCGGCGCATCGCCACGCTCATGACGCGGCTCGGCCGCCCCGGACTGCTCCTGTCGCCACTCGTCTTCCTCATCACCGGCGTCGTGTTCCTTCCGGCGCTGCGCGGGGAGTTCCTCAACTGGGACGACTCGGTCAACTTCGCGGCCAACCCGTACTTCCGGGGCCTGGGCTGGCCACAGATCAAGTGGATGCTCACCGCGACGCTCATGGGCCACTACATCCCGCTGACGTGGCTGAGCTTCGGAATCAACTACACCCTCGGCGGGATGAACCCCTGGGGGTACCACCTGGCGAACCTGATCCTCCACGCCACCAACGCGACGCTCGTCTACGCGATCGGCCGGCGTCTGCTCGCCGCGGCCTGGGGCGGCGGCTCGCCGAGCGGACAGGCGACGGGGCCCATCATGGTGGCCGGGGCGTTCGCGGCGCTGGTCTGGGGCGTCCACCCGCTCCGCGTCGAGTCGGTGGCGTGGATCACCGAGCGGCGCGACGTCCTCTGCGGGCTCTTCTTCCTGTCGGCCGTCCTCGCGTATCTCAAGGGTCTCGAGCGGGGAGGTGACCCGAGATCGCCGTGGCCGGCGCTCTCTCTGACCGCCTTCGCGGCGGCGCTGCTGTCGAAGGCGGCCGCGATGCCGCTGCCCGCGGTCCTGCTCCTGCTCGATCTCTATCCGCTCCGACGGTGGGGCGTGGGCTGGAGACGCCTGCTCATCGAGAAGGCCCCGTACGCGGCCCTGGCCGCCGCCACCGCGGTGGTCGCGCTCATCGCCCTGCCCCGCGGCGCCGGCGTGACCTCGTACGAGTCGTACGGCGTGGTCGCCCGGATCGGGATGGTCGCCTACAGCTTCGTGTTCTACCCGATCAAGTTCATCCTGCCGATCCGTCTGTCCCCGATGTACGAGCTGCCCGCCCGGGTGGATCTCGCGAGCTGGCCCTTCCTTCTCGCCCTGGTGGGAGTCGTCGGCGTGACCGCGGCCCTCGTCCTCGCGCGCTCGCGATGGCCGGGAGGCCTCGCCGCCTGGACGTACTCGGCGCTGATGGTGCTGCCGATCAGTGGCGTGGTGCACGCGGGCAGCCAGCTCGTCAACGACCGCTACAGCTACCTGTCGAGCATCGGGTTCGCGGTGCTGGCCGGCGCGGGCGTGCTCGGAGTGCTCCGCCTCCGGGAGCGAGGTCGCGCGACCATGACGACCGTCTCGGCGGTCGTGGGGGGCGCGGCGCTGAGCATCCTGACGCTGGGTCTGGCCTCCTGGAGCCAGACCCAGGTCTGGTCCGATTCGGAGACGCTTTGGCGATGGGCGGTGGAGATGGACCCGGCGTGCTCCCTCTGCCACGGGAACCTGGGCTCCGCGATCACCAGCGCCGAGCTCGGCCTGGCGCGTCTGGATGAAGCCGAGGTACACCTGCGTCGGGCCATCGAGCTGCGACCCGACAATCCGATTCCCCACTTCAACCTGGGCACCCTCCTGCTGGTCCGGACGCGATACGACGAAGCGGAAGCGGCACTGCGGCAGTACCTCGCGCTCCTGCCGGGATCACGGAACGGGTTGGGACGGCTCGGGCTTCTCTACCTGCTCCGAGGCCGCCTCGATGATGCCGTGCCGCTCCTGCTCCGCGCCCGGGGCCTGCCACTCGCAACGCCGGGCGGGGCGCCTCCCGCCCTGCTCGCGACCGCCGTCACCCTGGTGGAGGACGACCCCGGCGCGCTCATGCTGCTGGGGCGGGCGCTCGTCGAGCAGGGCAAGCCCGGGGACGCGGTCTTCGCCCTGGTCCGCGCGGCCAGGTTGGCCCCCTCCGCGGTTCCCGCGCGCTTCTGGCTGGTCCAGGCCTATCGTGGCGCCGGCCGCCGCGACCTGGCCCAGAAGCAACTGGACGTCCTGCGCCGGCTCGATCCGCTGGCCGCCGCACGGCTTCCTGTAAGCTGACGACCTCTCCTGGATCCCGATCAAGGGCCTCCGCCGCCGGTACAGCCGCCGGCGACGAACCCACGTCCCGCGCGATAGCATTCTCGTGCCCGCTCCGCATCTCGGGCGTCCCAGGCCCGACGGATGGCGTCCTGCTCAGCCGGCGAGATGGAGCAGCCCTGGAGGAGTCCAGCCCAGAGGACTCCGGCCAGGGCCACGGCCAAGATCTGGTAGACACCCATGGTCAGTGGCTCCCCTCGGGACCAAGACGGCGGCTAACCGCGTGGACGATCCGGGATAGCGAAACGGTACCACGACCCGGTCCAGGCACGCCCATCCCGGCCGAAGTACCCGACTTGATTGAGGAGGCTTGCGCAGGGAACATTACTCGCTATAATGGCCGCGCTTGAACCCACCCGTTTCCGTCTGGCCAAGGAGGAGGAGCCGATGAGACTCACACGACATCGCCTGGTCATCGCAGTGATCGCCGCTCTGGCGCTGGTGCTGCCGGTGGCCTCCATCGCCGACGCCCAGTCCAAGGGCACCATCAAGATCGCCTCCCAGAGCCCCCTGTCGGGTGGCCAGGCGGTGCTCGGCGAGGGCATCAAGCTCGGGGCCCAGCTCGCCGTCGAGAAGCTCAAGGGCAATCTCGAGAAGATGGGCTACAAGGTCGACTTCGTGCCGTTCGACGACCAGGCCAAGCCGGACGTCGGCGTGGCGAACGCCAAGAACATCATCGCGGACAAGGACATCATGGTGGTCATCGGCCACCTGAACTCCGGCGTCGCGATCCCGTCGTCCGAGGTCTACAAGGAAGTGACGCTGGCCATGATCTCGCCGGCCAACACCAACCCGGTGGTCACCGACCGCAACTACGTCAACGTGAACCGGGTGTGCGGCCGTGACGACGTGCAGGGCGTGGTGGGCTCCGAGTTCGCCCACGGCACCATGAAGGTCAAGAGCGCCTACATCGTGCACGACAAGACCCAGTACGGGCAGAGCATCGCCGAGTTCTTCAAGGCCGACGCCGAGAAGAAGGGTATCAAGGTCCTGGGCTTCGAGGGCACCGAGGAGAAGTCGAACTTCGACCCGCTCCTCACCCCCATCAAGGCCAAGAACCCCGACGTCATCTACTTCGGCGGCATCTACGATCAGGGCGCGCCGTTCTTCAAGCAGGCGCGGGAGAAGGGCATCAAGTCCAAGTTCATGGGGCCGGACGGCATGGACTCCTCGGACCTGACCAAGATCGCGGGCAAGGCGGTGGTGGGCATGAACTACACCTCCGCGGCGGGCCCCGCCTCGGCGCTGCCCAAGGCCAAGGCATTCGTGGACGACTTCAAGAAGAAGTTCAGCAAGAACCCCGAGCCCTACGCGGCCGAGGCCTACGACGCGACCACCATGGCCATCAAGGCGATGGAAGATCTGGCCAAGGGCGGCAAGAAGATCACCCGCGAGGACGTCTCCGCGGCGATCCGCAAGGTCAAGCACTCCGGGATCACCGGCGAGATCGCCTTCGACAGCAAGGGCGATCGCCTGAAGGCGCAGTACTTCGTGCTGACCGTCGTGAGCGACAACCCCGAGAAGTGGGGCGACAACAAGATCGTCAAGCAGCTCACGATCGCGCCGCCGGCGGTCAAGAAGTAGCGCGGCCATCCGCGGGAGGGGCGCCGGGGTTTCGGCGCCCCTCCCACTGCTCCCCGGCTCCCCGTTGACTGCCGATGGACTTTGATCTCCTGATCGGCATCTTCCCGCAGGTGCTCCTCGACGGCCTCACCCTGGGCTTCATGTACGCCCTGATCGCGCTCGGCTACACCATGGTCTACGGCGTCCTCGAGTTCATCAACTTCGCCCATTCCGAGATCTTCATCATCGGGGCCTTCGTGGGCGTGGAAATACTCTTGTCGTTCAAGTCGGCGGGCTGGCTCGACGTGCTGCCGTGGGTCCTCGTGCTGTTCCTGGTGCTGGTCGCGGGCATGGCGGTGAGCGGCGCGGTCGCGGTGGTGATCGAGCGCACCGCGTACCGGCCGCTCCGCAGCGCGCCGCGGCTCATCCCCCTGATCTCGGCGATCGGGGTCTCGTTCTTCCTCCAGGACGCGATCCGGCTCTTCGAGTCGCTCTGGCGTAATTCGTTCAACCTCGTGTACCCGACCATGGACGTGCTCAATCACCGATTCGAGCTGACCGAGACGATCGACGTCTCCGTCAAGTCGCTCGTCGTGATCGTGGCCGCCCTGCTGATGCTCTGGAGCCTGCACACCCTCGTCAACCGCACCAAGGTCGGCAAGGCGATCCGCGCGGTGGCCGAGGACCAGGCGGCCGCCTCGCTGATGGGCATCAACGTGAACCGGATCATCTCGCTGACGTTCCTGATCGGCGGCGCGATGGGC
Organism: uncultured bacterium; assembly: GCA_946479205.1. Next base: position 10,857 of record CAMLFJ010000054.1, read on the forward strand.
GGGGGCGCCGGCGTGCTCTTCGGCGTGCAGTACAGCCTGATCAATCCGTACACCGGCTTCATCCCCGGGCTCAAGGCCTTCAC
>CAMLFJ010000055.1 GCA_946479205.1 uncultured bacterium
ACGTGCGAGCCGCACGGCAGGCGGTGAGCGCCGAGATCGTGCAGCAGCACGGGCCCCGCGTCCCGCTCCACGCACTGCTGTTCGTGATCCTGGTGACGCTGCTCTGGCGCGGCCGGCGGGCCGCGCGGCGCTGGACCAAGGACGACCCGAGCACCGGTTCGGTGATCGAGGTCTTCAAGCGGCCGATCGCGTCGGCCCTGGTGATCGCCTGCGTGGCCGCGCCATGGATCTACACCGCCGCGTCGCCGGTCCTGCTGCGGGTCATGGCGCTGGTGGCGATCGTGCCGGTCTGTCGGCTCATCCGGCCGTCGCTCGACCGCTCGGTGGCCGCGGCGCTCTACGTGTTCGGGGCGCTCTTCGTGGTCGATGCGATCCGCTCGGTCATCGTGAGCGGCCCGCTGTTCGAGCACATGGTGTTCCTGGGCGAGATGCTGATCGCGAGCGCGGCCACCCTCTGGGTCCGGACCGCCCGGCGACGGCAGATGTTCACGCTTCCCGACGCGGACGCGATGGAGGCCGCCGCGCTGCGGTTCGTGGGTCTCCTCCTCCTCATCGCGTACGCGGGCGCCTTCATCCTCGGCGGGCTCGGCTACGTGGAGCTGGCGCGCCTGATCGGGGCGGGCGCGCTCGGCAGCGCGTACTTCGGCCTGGCGATCCTGGCCGCGGTGCAGGTGGCGAAGGGGCTGGTCGGCCTGATGCTCCGCAGTAGGCCCCTCGGCCTGCTCGCGTCGGTCGTGCAGGCCCGGGTGGTGCTCGAGCGCCGGCTCCAGCGGCTGCTGCGCTGGGTGGGCGTCCTCGGGTGGATCGCGGCCACGCTGTACGCGCTCACCCTCCTGCCGCGGGTCGTCTCCGGGGCGCGGACCGTGCTGACCACCCCGTGGGGCTGGGGGGCCATCCAGATCTCGCTCGGCGACGTGCTGGTCTTCGCGCTCACGATCTGGCTGTCCTTCCTGCTCGCCGCGGCGGTGCGGCTCCTGCTGGCGGAGGACGTGTTTCCCCGGGTGCGCATGGCGCGGGGCCTGCCGCTCGCCCTGTCGCTCGTGATCCAGTACGCGCTGATCTTCGGCGGCTTCACGCTCGCGCTGGCCGCGCTCGGCATCGACCTGACCAAGCTGACGATCCTCGCGGGCGCCTTCGGGGTCGGCGTGGGCCTGGGGCTGCAGAGCCTGGTGAACAACTTCGCGTCCGGCCTCATCCTGCTCTTCGAGCGCCCGGTTCACGTGGGGGACGTGGTCGCGCTCACCGGGGTGTCGGGGGAGGTGCGCCACATCGGGGCTCGCGCGACGCTCGTGCGGACCGCCGACGGCGCGGAGGTGTTCGTGCCGAACTCCCAGCTCATCACCCAGGCCCTCACGAACTGGACGTACTCCGATCTGCGGCGGCGGATCGTGATTCCGGTCAAGGTGGCCTACGGCGCCGCGCCCCAGCGGGTGACCGAGCTGCTGACCGGAGTCGCGATCCGGCATCCCCAGGTGATCGACGAGCCGGCGCCGGGCGCCGTGTTCCTGGGCTTCGGGGAGAACTCGCTCGACTTCGAGCTCCGAGCCTGGACGGATCGCTTCGGCGACGCGGAGGCGATCCAGAGCCAGCTCGCCGATTCGGTCTACACTGTGCTGACCGACGCGCGCATCGAGCTCCCGGTGCCGCGGCGGGACGTCCGGCTGCGGGCCGACGACAGCGGCCAAATGAGATCCGAATGACCCGGCGCCGATGGATGTGGACCGCGCTCCTCCTGGTGACGGCCCTGACCGCCGCGCCGGGCCCGCTGCTCGCGCAGACCCCGAAGGCCGGCGGCGTGCTGACCGTCATGCAGCGCGAGGAGCTCCCCCAGGGCCTCTCCATCCTCGAGACGTCCACGATCGCGACGGTGTGGCCGGCCTCGCCGTGCTTCAACAACCTGGTCTACTTCGATCCCGCGAAGCCCATGGAGACGCCCGACACCATCGTGGGCGAGCTGGCCGAGAAGTGGTCCTGGCAGGACGGCTATAGAAACCTCGTCTTCTTCTTGCGAAAGGACGTGAAGTGGCACGACGGCCGGCCCTTCACCTCCCGCGACGTGAAGTTCACCTTCGACCTCGCCCGCGAGGCGCCCGACGTCCAGGCGAAGCTGCGCCTGAATCCGCGGAAGGACTGGTACGCCAACATCGAGGCGATCGAGGCGGCCGATCCCTACACGGTGGTCTTCCGCCTCAAGCGGCCCCAGCCCTCGATCCTGATGATGCTGGCCTCGGGGCAATCGCCGGTCTACCCGGCCCACGTACCGGTGGCCGAGCAGCGCAGCCGGTGCGTGGGGACGGGGCCGTTCAAGCTCAAGGAGTGGCGCCGGGGCGAGTTCGTCGAGTACGTGAAGAACCCGGACTACTTCGTCAAGGGCCGGCCGTATCTCGACGGCCTCAAGTACGTCATCATCAGCGAGCGCGGCACCCGGAGCGCCGCGCTCCAGGCCGGCCGGCTCGACACCGCGGCGCCCGGCGAGATCACCAAGAACATCGCCGACCAGCTCAAGGCCGCGGTGCCGGGCATGGTGATCACCCGGGTCGGATCGCTCACCTCGCCGAACCTGCTCGTCAACCACGCGCGCCCGCCGTTCAACGACGCGCGGGTGCGCCGGGCGGTGGACCTCGCGATCGACCGCGACGGCTTCATCAAGGGCGTGCTGCAGGGCGCCGCGGTGTCCGGCTCGCCGATGGTGCCCCGGCCGTTCGGCTCGTGGGGCCTGACCGAGGGCGAGCTCGTGGGCATCCTCGGGCGCCCGGAGGGGCGCAAGGCGGCGGCCCGCAAGCTCCTGGCCGAGGCCGGCTTCGGTCCCGCGAACCCGCTGCGCTTCGAGGCGCAGACGCGCGGCATCGCCACCTACGTGGACCTGGCCTCCTACGTGGTGAGCGAGCTCAAGCAGGTCGGGGTGGAGATCACGGTCAAGCAGCTCGACAGCGTGCAGTGGTACGGGATCACCACCCGGAAGGAGTTCCAGCTCGGGATCAACATCTCGGGCTACGGGGTGGACGACCCCGACGCGATCCTGTTCGAGAACTACACGTGCACGTCGCTGCGGAACTACACGAGCTACTGCGACGAGGGCGTGTCCCGCCTGATCGACCAGCAGTCGCAGGAGCTCGATCCCAAGAAGCGCATGGCCCTGGTCCACGAGATCCAGCGCAAGCTCACCGAGGCGGGCGCCCGCCCGACGGTGGCCTGGGGGATCGATCACTTCGCCCACTGGCCCTACGTGAAGGGCCTGGTGCCGCACCACTCGCTCTACAGCTTCGGCCGCATGCAGAACGTCTGGCTGGACCGCTAGGTCGCGAGCGCGGCTTCGGCGCGGGCGAGCCAGAAGCGCACGTCCATCGCCCGGAAGATCTCGGCCGCCTGCTCGAGGTGCCCGCGGCCTGCTTCGACGTCACCGGCGCGCAGAAGGGCCTCGCCGAGAGCCAGGCGGCAGCGGCCGAGGAGAGGCCGAAGCCCGATGTCCTGGGCGATGCCGGCGGCCTCCTCGAGAGCGGCGCGCGCCGGGCCGGCCGCGCCCTCCGCGGAGCGGAGCTGGCCCAGGATGCGCAGCGCTTCGGCCACCAGCCACCGCTGACGGTGGGCGCGGGCCATGGCGAGCCCGCGCTCGACGTGAGCGAGCGCCTCCACGGGCCGCCCGGCCAGCGCGCAGGCCTCGGCGAGCATGGTCAGGTTCCAGGCGTGGGTCGGCCGGAGATTGAGGGCGGCCGACTGGGCAGTGGCCTCCGCGAGGAGCGCCACCCCCTCCTCGACGCGACCGGACAGCGCGTAGGCCTGGCCGAGATCGCTGGCGACGAGCAGGAACAGCGGCTCGAAGTGGGCGCGCCGGCAGATCTCCACGCTCCGGCCGAGCCACGAGACCGCGAGCGGGAAATTGCCCTGCACGAGGTGCGGCCGCCCCGCGCCCGCGTAGGCCAGGGCGAGGGAGAGCTCGTGCTGCGCCGACGCGGCGAGCCGCTCGGCTTCCTGCGCATGGCCCGCCGCTTCCGCGAATTCCCCGAGGTACGCGAGGGACCACGCCATGAACGCGTGCGCGGCCGCCGAGCGGAGCGCGACGCCCCCGGTGGGCTTGCTCTCGGGGCTGGCGACATTGCGCGCGAAGGCGTCGATGGCCTGGCGGTACTCGCCGAGGCTCAGGTAGGCCTGTCCGAGGCGCAGGGTCGCGATGGCCGCGAGGCCGCGGTCGCCCAGCGTCCCGGCGATGGCCAGGGCCCGCTGGCCGGACTCGACGGCCCGGTCGGGCTGGCCGCTCCACCAGTAGCCCTGGGTCATGTACGCCGCGATCTGGCCGAGTCTCCGCTGGTCGCCGAGCGCGGTGGCCACGCGCTCCGCCTCGTGGAGCGTCTCGAGCATGCGGACGACCTCGCCGTGTGGTGTCAGGGCATTGTGCAGATCCAGGCGCAGGTCCACTTCCCGCTCGTCACGCTCCTTGCTCGGCGGCAGCTGCGCGAGCGCGTGCAGGGCCTGCTCGGAGCAGGTGACCGCCTCCCGGTAGGCGCTGTGGGCGGCGGCCTTGGCGCCGGCCTTGCGATAGAGGAGCACCGCCTTGTCCCACAGGCCGCCCTGCAACGCGTGGTGCGCGAGACGGTCGACCTGCTCGGCCAGCCGGCCGGAGGCCAGCCGCTCGATGACCGAGACCAGGCGGGCGTGGAGCGCGCGGCGGTTCCGGTGCAGCAGCGCGCCGTAGGTGACCTCGTGCGTCAGGGCGTGCTTGAACGTGTACTCGAGATCGGGAAAGAGGCTCGTCTCGTACAGGAACTCGGCGGCCTGGAGGTGGGTCAGCGACTCGCGGATCTCCTCCTCGGGCATGTCTTCGAGCGCCTGGAGCAGCGCGCAGGGCACGTCCTTGCCGATGACCGAGGCCGACTGCAGGAGGCGCTTTTCCCGGGCGGGCAGCCGGTCGACACGCGCGGACAGGATGGAGTGCACCGTCGCCGGCATCTGGTGGGCCGCGAGCGGTCGAGTCGCGCGATAGTGCCCCGGGGTGCCCTCGAGGGCGCCGGTCTCCACCAGGGCCCGCACGCTCTCCTCCAGGAAGAGGGGATTGCCTTCCGTGCGCCCGATCAGGAGCTGCTTGAGGGGAGCGAGGCCGGGCTCGACTCCGAGCAGGGCCTGCAGCAGCTCGTCCGCGCTCTCGTGTGCGAGCGTGTGGAGGCGCAGGCGCGCGTAGTACGTCTTGCTCCCCCAGCCGTCCCGGTACTCCGGCCGGTAGCTGGCCAGCAGGAGCATCCGCGCGCGGGGCAGGCTCTCGACGAGGCCGTCGAGCAGCGCCTGCGTTTCGCTGTCCACCCACTGGAGATCCTCGAAGACCAGGAGCAGGGGCTGGCGCTGGCTCTCACGCAGCAGGAGCACCTTGACCGTCTCGAGCGTGCGCTGGCGGCGCTGGGAGGGATCGAGCGCCTGCCACCGCGCGTCCTCGGTCGGGACGTCGAGCAGCGCCAGGAGGGCGGGCGCGCTCGGCTCGAGCGCCGGGTCGAGCGCGCGCAGGCGGGCCTGGACCCGGCCGGCGATCTCGCGCGCGCCGTCGCGCGCCTCGATCTGGAAGTAGTCCTTGAGGAGATCCGCGATCGGAAGATACGGTGTGCCCTTGCCGTAGGCGAGCGCGCGGCCCTCGAGGACGAGCCACCGGGGCCGAGATACGGCATGCGTGAGCTCGTGGAAGAGCCGCGACTTGCCGACGCCGGGCTCGCCCACGACGGCCACGACCTGGCCCCGACCCGCCTCGGCCTGCTCGAGCATACGGTGAAGCTGGCCGAGCTCGGGCGCGCGCCCGACGAAGCGCGAGAGCCCGCGGCGCGCCGAGGCCTGCAGCCGCGAGCGGGCGTGGCCGGCGCCGGTGACCTCGAAGACCTCGAACGGGACCTCGAGCCCCTTGATCGGCATCGCGCCCAGCGATCGGGCCTCCACGTAGCCCTCGGCCAGCCGGAAGGTCTCCGCGGTGGTCAGCACGGTGCCGGGTGCGGCCATCTGCTCCATCCGCGCGGCCAGGTGCGTGGTCTGGCCGACCGCGGTGTAGTCCATGCGCAGGTCGCTGCCGATCGAGCGCACCACGACCTCGCCGGAGTTGAGGCCGACCCGGATCTGGATCGGAATGCCCTTGGCCCGCCTCAGCTCATCGGAGTGCCGCCTGACCCAATCCTGCATGCGCAGCGCCGCGTAGCAGGCGCGCACCGCGTGATCCTCATGGGCGAGCGGGGCCCCGAAGAGGGCCATGATGCCGTCGCCCATGACCTGGTTGACCGTGCCCTCGTACTGGTGCACCGCCTCCATCATGTGCTCGAGGACGGGGTCGAGGATCTTGCGCGCTTCTTCGGGATCGCGGTCCACCAGGAGCTCCATCGAGCCCTTGAGATCGGCGAAGAGGACGGTCACCTGCTTGCGCTCGCCCTCGATGGCGCTCTTGGAGGTGAGGATCCTCTCGGCGAGGTGCCGGGGCGTGTACGCCTCCGGCGAGTCGAAGCGCGTCCGGCCGGTGGGCGTCCCGTCCACCGGCAGCCCGCACTGACCGCAGAACCGGACGCCCTCGCCGAGCTCGGCGCCGCACGAGCGGCAGGCGGGGGCGAGCCGCGCGCCACACTGGATGCAGAACCGAGCCGACGTGGGCATCTCGTGCCGGCAGCGCGGACAGTGCAAGGTGAACTCTCCCGGCGCGCCTCTGGGAAGACCGGGCGGCGCGCCCGCCAGAGTAGCCCGCGCGCCCGAAGGGGTCAACACGCTGGGAGCCGGCGGGGCGGCCTGCTATACTCCCCCCGGCCATATTCACGTCGTCAGTTCAACGCCAGGGAGCCAGCCCGTGAGCCGACGCGATCTCCTCTTCGATTTCCTGCCCCGGACACGATACGGGGAGCTGACCGTGGTGACGCCGGAGGGAGTGACGCGCCGGTTCACCGGCGACCGCGAAGGCGAGCGCGCGACGTTCGTCCTGAAGGACTGGCGGGCGATCGACGCGATCCTGCGCCGCGGGGACATCGGCCTCGGTGAGTCGTACATGGCGAGCCTCTGGGAGACCCCCGACCTCAAGGCCTTCCTCACGTTCTGCCAGCGCAACCGCGACGAGTTCGCCCGGCTGACGCGCTTCGACTTCGTGAACACGCTGCTCTCCCGGGTCGCGCGGCTCACCAGCGTGAATTCCTTCTCGGGCAGCCGGAAGAACATCTCGGCCAGCTACGACTATCCCCCCGAGCTCTACCAGTCCTACACCGACCGCATGATGACGTACTCGAGCGGCTGGTGGGACGGCAAGGAGATGTCGCTCGACGAGGCCCAGGTCAACAAGTACGAGCGGATCCTGAGCCGGCTCGGGCCGCCGCCCCAGCACATCCTGGAGATGGGGTGCGGCTGGGGCTACTTCCTCAAGCTCGCCGCCTCCCGGGGCTACCGGATCACCGGCTGCACGGTGTCCCGGCGGCAGTACGAGTACGCGCGGGACCTGAACGAGAAGGAGATCGCGGCCGGGCAGGTCACGCTCCTCCTCGAGGACTACCGGAACATGCCCGGCGACTACGACGCGGTCATGTCGACCGGCTTCTTCGAGCACGTGGGATCGCAATACTGGGTCGAGCACTTCCGCAAGGTGAAGCAGTACCTGAGGCCGGGCGGCGTGGCGATGATCCAGACCATGCTCTGCAACCGCTTCGATCCCCGGAACGGCAAGACCTTGAACTTCTTCTCCAAGTACATCTTCCCGGGCGGCGAGTTTCCGTCGATCGGGAGCTTCATCGTCGCGGCCGAGGAGGCGGGCCTGAAGTGCGAGGAGCATCTCGCGTTCGGGCAGGACTATGCGCGCACCATGGAGGAGTGCTGGACCCGCTTCCAGCGGAACCGCGCCGACGTCCGGAAGCTCGGGTACGACGAGGAGTTCATCCGCCGGTGGGAGTTCTTCCTCGCCGGCTGGTACGCGATGTTCAAGTCGGGACAGTACAACGTGATGCAGGCCAAGGTGGTGCACTACCCGTGAGCGGCGCCGGGCTACTGCTGGGGCTGACGCTGATCGCCCAGGCGTCGGCCCAGTCCACGCCCGTCGTTCCGTATCCCCGGGACTACAAGAGCGGCCTGGTGAAGTATGCGGTGGTGGATCGGTCGGATGGACTCTCGCGAGATCTGTACGTCTCGCCTGACGCGCTCGACGCCCTGAAGCGGAATCCGGCTCTGAAGGAGTTCCCGGTCGGCGCGCTGTTCGCCATCGACGTGCACAGCGCGAGGCTGCTGGGACGAGACCGCCGGACCGGGGCGGCGCGGTTCGAGGCGCGCCCCGACGGCCACCTGGTCCGCAGCAAGGATGAGCGCATCCTGCACCTCATGCAGCGAATCCAGGCCGGGCCGGGGAGTCAGAGCTGGGCGTTCGGCGGGTTCGATCCCGTCACCACGGAGCCGCTCCCGCTGCAGCTCCCCGGGGATTGTCTCCTGTGCCACCAGGCCGCCCTGGGGAGCGACATGGCCTTCTCGATGAGCCTGCTGAAGCGCTTCGCGGCGACCGGCGCGGTGCAGTACGGCTACTGCTCACAGCCCGGACGCCAGGCGTGCGTCTTTCCCCCATGAGCCGGCCGCGAACCCTGGGGCTCGGCGTCGAGCACCCGCGTCATCGCTATCGAGCTCCGAGATCGCGCTCGGCCTCGTCGAGGAGGCGCTCGAAGGACGCGGGGAGCTCGATGAGGCGGCCGACGACGCCGGGGCTGTAGCCCTGCAGCCAGTAACTGTTGGTCGGGTGCCCGCCGCCGGCCACGACGAGGATGAAGTTGTCGGGGCTGGCGGTGATCGGCCAGGGGTCCAGGGCGAGGCTCTCGCGGGCCACCTTGCTCGTGTCGATCTCGATCCACGCCGCCCCGCCCGCTCGGCGGAGCTGCTCGGCCGGGATCCGCGAATGCTCCCAGAGAAACTCGCGCATCGAGGCCTTGGTCCAGCCGAGGCCGGCCATGGTCTGGGCCACCACGCCCGGGATCATCAGGATGCCGGGGGTGCCGCGCTCGTAGCCGGCGAGGCCGGCCATGTTGGGCACGCGCATGAAGTCGGCCATGCGGTGCATGCCCTGCAGCGCGTCTTCCTCCGGCGTCTCCTTCTTCGCGCCCCGCCGCCGGATGTTGGTCGCGCCGTTGGCGAAGGCGAGGGAGATCGAGCTGATGCCCGGCGGGAAGCCGTGGCGCTCGGTGCCGTGCGGCGCCCAGCCCACGGGCAGGCTCGCCTCGTCCTCCGCGAAGATCACGTTGGTGTAGCGCAGGCCGCCGTAGTTGGCCATGGTACCGACGCCGGGCAGGGCGCCGCCCAGGTTCTGCTGCAGGAGCCGCAGCGCGCGGCCGATGCTGGCGCCCGCCGGTCGCTGCGGATCGGGGCCGAGGCAGCCGAAGCCGGCATTGAGCCGGATCCCGGCACCGATCGGCCCGTTGACGATCACCACCGGAAAGGCGCTGCCCGACGCGGCCTGCAGGGCCTCGCTCCCTGACTGCGGATCGAGGAAGGCCTCGACGGCGGCCACCAGCACCGGTAGGTACTCGGGCCGGCCCCCGGCCATCGCCAGCGCGATGGCGCACGACTCGATCGTGGTCACGCCGCCGCGCGGCGGAAAGGTGCCGAGCTTTCGCCCGCGCGGCTGAGCGGCGCCGCCGAGGATCCAGTTCACCCGCTCCCGGGTCGGCGGCCAGAGCGGCAGGCCGTCGCCCCAGCGGTTGGCGAGCATGAGGTGATTCGCGCGCGCGAAGGCGTCCTCGACGCTCGTGCCCTCCACGCGGAGCATCGGCGCCTCGCCGGCGGCACCGTCGCCGAAGGCGGAGCGCCAGCGGGTCAGGCCGTGGTAGAACTCCTGCCTGCGCGCTTCCACCGGGGAGATGTCGCTGCCTGGAAGGAACATGTCGATGGGGAAGGTGACCATCGCGGCGTCCGGGGCCAGCCCGAGACCGGCGACCGCGTTCGTCATGACCCCCACGAAGTCCGCGCGGGTCAGCGTGACCGTCGGGATCCCCTGGGCCTCGAGCCTGGCGGCCGACCGGCCGCACGCGGTGGCGCAGGTCCCTCAGGCGGCGTTGCCGATGATGACCGCGTCGACCCCGCTGGCCTTGACGAGTGCCGCCGTCTCCTCCGAGCCGATCACCGCGTTGCCCTGAGGAAAGGCGTCGATCGGCAGGACCTCGATGCCGGGGAAGTCCGCCTCGAGCAGGGTCTTGAGCAGGGGCAGCATGCGGTACGCTTGCCACTGCTCGTTGCTGACGAAGCCGATGCGCTTGCCCGCGAGGGCGCCGACGCGCGGCGCGTGGGGCTGCGTCACCTCGATGGCGCCCGACGGGTCGTGGAACTCGATCACGGCCATGCGATGTCTCCTGTTCCTGCTTCGCCGGTTTCTGCATGGGCATCCTACTGCACTCTTCGGGGCTTGGGCAGGCACTTGCGCGGGTGTCCCTTGACCCGCCTCTCCCCCGTGTGTTAGGTCCGAGGGCACCATGACGATCACGATCTTCGGCGCTGGCGCGATCGGAGGCACCACCGGGGCCGCGCTGGCCCAGGCAGGGCACGACGTTCTCCTCGTGGACAGCCACGGGCCCCACGTCGAGGCCATCAACGCCCACGGGCTCACCGTGGAGCGCGAGGGCAACACCACCACCACCCGGGTCCCCGCGGTCCTCGCCCGGGATCTGGGCGCCGGCCTGGACCTGGTGATGCTGGCCGTGAAGAGCCATCACACGGAGGACGCGCTCGGCGTCCTGGTCCCGAAGCTGGCCCCGGGTGGCACCGTGGTGTCGCTGCAGAATGGGCTCAGCGAGGAGCAGATCGCCCGCGCGGTGGGGTCGGCGCGCACCGTCGGCTGCCTGGT
>CAMLFJ010000056.1 GCA_946479205.1 uncultured bacterium
CTGCCCGGCGAGGGCGTGCTGCCGCTCCGCGAGCTGGTGGCGGCGCTCCCCGCCTGTATTCCGCTGGCGATCGAGGCCCCGTCGCGCGCCACCGCCGACCTGCCCGCGCTCGAGAGGGCCCGGCGCGCGTACCGGGCGCTGTCGGCCCTGGTCGCTAGCTGACCTCGACCAGCTCCAGGGCCTCGCGACTCGGCCCCTCGATCATCGCCGCCCGCGTGTCGCCGAGCCGATAGGGCTCTTCCAGGAACCGGACCCCTTCCGCGCGGAGCTTCGCGACCCAGGCGTCGAGATCGGCCACGCTCAGCGCGATGTGATCATGGAGCTGCCCGCGCGAGCTCGCGAGCGGGCGGTCTCCCTGGCGCGCGTACCAGGGCAGGGCCACGTCGCCGAACACCACCGCGGCCGATGGCGTCCGGAACATCCCCTCGCGATCGAGCGCCGGCCAGCTCCGATCGGGCCCGCGCGGCACCGTGCACGTGGTCTCGGTGATCGGCGTGCCGCTGGTCCGTCCCGCGTAGATGGGCGCGTTCAGGTGAGTCTGGTACCAGAGCTGGGCGCAGAACGGATCGTCCTGGTAGAGATGCACGTGATTGAAGCGCTCGGCCGGGTGATTGCCCGCGTACTCCACGAGGGCCCGGTCGGGGCCCCGCATGTAGCCGAAGCCGCCGGTGCGGGTCGGCGGGACGCCGGTGGCGCGCGCCTCGGCGATCTGGGCCCTGGTGAGGCCGGGCGTGGGGCCCTTGCTCGGCCACGTGTCGCTGCTGACGAACACCGAGCCGCCCTCGTCGGTCGTGTAGAGGGGCAGGAGCTCGAGATCGGTCCGCGCCTTGAAGACCTCGAGGCTGGCCTGGGTGTCGGGCACGTGCCAGCCGAAGTGCCAGATCGCGCTCTGGGGGGACGTCGCGGGCGGGGTCGCGACCCGGGTGAACAGGACCAGCACGTCGTTCGGCGCCGCGAGCGCGGGCAGGCCGCCCCAGACCGTCTTCGAGGAGGTCGGGAAGTGGCGGACGTAGAAGGCGATCGCCGCGTCGGGATCGACCGAGTTGAGATGGAGATGATGGAAGCCCGGCGGCGGGAGCATCTCAGCCATCGTCATCGCCCGCGGCGGGGGTCCTGGGCGGCCTCCTCGGCCTTGGCCTGCTTCACGAGCCGCTCGATCACCTCGTAGGGCTGCGCCCCCACGACGCCGCGGTGCCCCGCGACGAAGGTCGGCACCCCGGTGATCCCGTACTCGCGCGAGAGCTTCCAGTCCGCGTCGACCGCGGCCCTGAACGTCCGCTTCTCGAGAACCTCGGCGGCGGCCGCGCGGGGCAACCCCGCCCGCTCCGCGATCTCGAGCAGCACCTCGGGCCGGGAGATGTCGCGCGCTTCCACGAAGTAGGCGCGGAACATCGCGTCGTGGAAGGCCTCGCCGCCGGGCTGGGTGTCGGCCCACTTGCCCAGCTCCTGAGAGAGGCGGCTGTTGTAGGTCATGGTGCGCTCGCCGTAGGGGAGGCCCTCGGCGTCCATGCGCGCCTTCATCTGCGCGTGCATGGCCTTGCGGTCCACGTTGCGGCCCCGGAAGAGCTCCTCGAGCGACTGGCCTTCCGCCGGGGTCTCCGGGTGGAGCGGGAAGTGCACCCACTCGATCTTGACCCCGTGCTCCCGTTGAAGCTTCTCAATACGCACGGTACTGAGATAGCACCAGGGTCAGACGTAGTCGGAGAAGACCTGGAGTGTGATGGGCTTGGTCATGTCGCCTCCTTGACGAGCTTTTGCAGGCTTCGCAGCCCGGGCGGAATCGGCTGCCCCTTGTAGCGGTTGCCCCAGTTAGTGTACGACACCTCGCCCACGTAGATGTCGCCGCGCGAGTCCACCGCGAGGCCGTGCGGGGAGACGAACTGGCCGGGCTCGAGGCCGGCCAGGCGGTCGCCCAGCCGGGCCAGCCGCTCGCCTCGGTGGCTGTAGATGCTGACCCGCGGGCCGATATTGGGAACGTCGTAGTTGACGGGCAGGGCGCCGCCGATCTCGCCCACGTAGAAGCGCCCCTGGCCGCCGCGCTCCAGGAACAGGCCGGAAGGCCGGTGCATGTCGTGCCACTGCGTCTCGAAGCGGCCGTTGCCGTCGAAGACCTGGACGCGGTGGTTCTCGCGATCGGCCACGTAGACCCAGCCGTCGGCGTCGCAGCAGATATTGTGCGGGATATTGAACTGCCCCGGATCGGTGCCCGGCTCACCCCAGGAGCGGAGCAGGGTGCCGTCGGGCGCGTACTTGTGGATGCGCGCGTTGCCGTAGCCGTCCGAGACGTAGAGATCGCCCTGCGGCGAGAGCGCGGTGTGCGTGCAGCGATGGAACGGCTCGCCGCTCATGTAGGGCTTCGGGGCGCCGGGAATGCCGAGGGTCAGGAGGACCCGGCCGTCGAGCGTGCAGTGGCGGACGGTGTGGTCGCCGTCGTCGGTCAGCCACAGTGTGTCGTCGGGAGCGACGTGAACGCCGTGCGCGCGGTGGAAGACGCCCTCGCCCCAGGAGCGCAGGAAGTTGCCCTCGCGGTCGAGGACGACCATCGGATGCGCGCCGCGATTGAAGGCGTAGACCCGATCCTGCCCGTCCACCCCGACCGCAGCCACGTCGGCGTTGAACTCGCGGCCGGGCGGCAGCTTGGCCCAGTCGCCCACGACCCGGTAGCGGTAGGCGCCGGTGCCGAGGATCGGCGCGCTCACGGCTGCCGCCCCTCGAAGATCGCGCGCGGGTTACCCACGAGCATCTGCTGGATCTGTTCCTCCGGGACCCCCGCCTTGCCGAGGGCGGGCAGGATGTCGTCGGGAATGTGGTTGTAGTTCCACTGCGGTCGTGTCCGTCGCTTGTCGTCCTCGGAGAGCATGTCGCTCCAGCAGTTGGCGTCGTGCGAGAGGACCATGCGGCCCGCGTAGCCCTCCGCGCACAGACGGGCGATGACTTCGACGCGCTTGGGCGTCGGGAGGAAGTGCTCGAGGCCGAAGCGGTCCATGCCGATGGTGCTGCCCCGGTCCATGAGCCCGCGGAGATAGCCCAGGTCCTCACTGTCGCCGCTGTGGCCGATGATGACGCGGCGGAGGTCCACACCCTCCTGGGCGAAGATCGCCTGCTGCGCCTCCCCGGTCCGGCCCGCGGCCCAGGTGTGGGTCGAGATCGGCACCCCGGTCGCCTTCTGGGCGCGCGCGGAGGCGCGCAGGATGTTCTCGATGACCGGGGTCACCCCCGCGGTGTCGGTCGCGCACTTGATGATCGCGGCCTTGATGCCGGTCTCCCCGATGCCCTGGGTGATGTCGCGGACGAACAGGTCGGCCACCGCGTCCACCCCGTGGCCGCTGAAGTAGCGCTGCGGCATCCACCAGACGCCGGTGGCGACGATCACGTGGATCCGGGACCGGCGCGCGACCTCCGCGATCAGGCCGATGTCGCGGCCCAGGTCCACGGTGGTCAGGTCCACGATCGTGCGGATGCCGCGGGCGTGGAGATCGGCCATCTTTCGCTCCGCCATCGCGAGGATGCCCGCCCGGTCCCAGAGGTGCGGCCAGTTCTCCTGTACCCCGGGCGAGCGCGTGACGATGTGCTCGTGCATCAGCGTGGCGCCGAGCTCGGCCGTGGCCGCCGGCCCGCGCGCGGTCTCCACCGTGGTCGTGGTCATGTCGGGTCTCCTATCCCGAGACCGCGCGCACGAAGCGCTCGACCTCGGTCTCGTCGTTGTAGTAGTGGACGCTGGCGCGCACGAGGGCGTCGAAGCCGCGCGCGGGCAGGTCGAGCCGCGAGGAGCGCGCCTGGGTGTGGGTGACGTTCATGTCCAGGGCGCGGAGGCGCTCGCGGGTGGCCCGCGGCTCCTCGCCCGCCTTGAGGAAGGTCACGATCCCGCATCGCTCGGCGCCCAGGTCGTGGACGGTCACCCCCGGCCGCCTGGCCAGCTCCGCCCGCAGCAGCGCCCCGAGCGCCTTGACGCGCGCCTCGATGGCCTCGATGCCGAGCGCGAGGGCGTAGCGCACCGCGACCGCGAGGCCGATCTGGCCGGCCACGAAGCGCTCCCAGTTCTCGAAGCGCCGGGCGTCCTCGCGGAGCGTGTAGGTCTGGGCGTCGATCCAGCTCGCGGCTTCCAGATCGATGAAGGGCGGCTCGAGGCTGCCGATGGTGTCCCGTCGCACGTAGAGAAAGCCGGTGCCGCGGGGACCGCGGAGGTACTTGCGCCCGGTGGCCGAGAGCATGTGGCAGCCGATCCGTCGGACGTCCACCGCGAGCTGGCCGACCGACTGGCACGCGTCGAGAAGATAGAGGATGCCGTGCCGCGCGGCGATCCGGCCGACCTCGGCGGCGGGATTGACGAGCCCGCCCTGGGTCGGGACGTGGGTGATCGCGATGAGCCGGGTCCGCGGCCGGATCGCGCGCTCGAGCGCGGCCACGTCGAGCTGCCCGGAGGCGTCGTCGTCCACCACGTCGATCTCGACGCCCACGCGCCGCTTCATCTGGAGGAACGCGAGGTAGTTCGAGGCGTACTCGGCCCGGGCGGTGACGATGCGGTCCCCGGCGCGGAAAGGGATCGCGTAGAAGGCCATGTCCCAGGCCCGGGTGGCGTTCTCCACGAACGCGATCTCGTCCGGGGCGGCGCCGATCAGCGCGGCGACCGCATCGTAGACGTCGGCGATCCGGTCCGCGGCCAGGGCGGCGGCCTCGTAACCGCCGATGGCCGCCTCGCGCTCCAGGTGGCCGATCACCGCCGCCAGGACCGGCCGCGGGGGCAGGGCGGAGCCCGCGTTGTTGAAGTGCAGGACGCCGGCCACGCCCGGCGTGTCGGCGCGGAGGCGCGGGACGTCGAGCGTCACCGCGCGCAGACCTCGAGCACCGGGTCCTCGGCGCGCAGCGTGGCCAGCACCACCGAGTGGATCGCCGGATCGCGCAGGAGGCGCTCGGCCGTCTCGCGCGCCGGCGCCCGATCCGGAAGGCCCTCCACCTTGTTGATCAGGACGACGACCCGGGCGCCCGCGGGCACGCCCTTCCGCCCGCCCTGGGGATCGGCGAGGACCCGGGCCACGATCGCGGGGGTGATCGGGGCCCCCATCGGCGCGCCGCTCAGCGTGGCGACCAGCTCCGGGCGGTGGACGTGCTCGGCGTCGAGGCTCCGGCCGAGGACGTCGGCGCCGACCACGACGGCGACCAGCGTGGTGTCCGCCGGGATGTTCGGCTCGTAGTCGGCGGGGGCCTTGAAGGGGCGCATGCGGGAGCCGTCGGCCTCGTTCAGGAGGCACACATCCGGGAACCAGGCGCGCACGTGCCGGAAGAGATCGAGGGAGATGCCCTCGGCCTTGCCGCTGTCGGCGTCGGTCGCGCCGATGACGAGCACGTGCCGGTGGAGGGCCAGCTCGGCGGCGAGGCGCTCCCGGGTGACGCTCGCGGCGGGGACGTGCGCGGGCGCCAGCGCGATCTGCGCGCCGAAGATGCGCGTGGTCGTGGTGGTGATCGCGCGCCCGCCGCCCTCCACCACCTCGCGCGCGAGGCGGAACATCGCGGTGGTCTTGCCGCCTCCTCCGACCAGCGCGACGACCTCGTCCGGGGCCATGCGCAGCGCGTCCGTCAGCTTCACCGGCGCGCGCGGAACCGGTCCAGGACGTTGCGCAGGATGCGGGAGACGTTGTTGTCGTAGCGGTTGTGCGACAGGCTCCCGCAGAAGGTGATGGAGCCCACCGCGAAGACCGCGCCGCCCCCCGGCAGCTCCGCGTAGGTCATGTCGGCCCGCAGCAGCCGCGCGGGCTTCTCGCCGGTGACCGTCGCCAGGTGCGAGAGCAGCTCCTCGGGCACCACGATGAAGCTCGGACCGTGGCCCTCGGAGCTGGCCACCACGATGGCCCCCGCGGGTGTGCCGAGCGCGGGGTCCGCGCGGTCGAGCTCGAAGCCGGCCGCGCCGCCGCCCGAGAGGCCGAAGTCGCCGATCACGGTGTCGGTGACGCCGTCGAGGATCCAGGCCGCCTTCGGATCGTCCGCGCCGGGCTGGCGGCGATAGTACGAGCCCTCGAAGAGCCCTTGCCCGGAGAACCCCACCGCGCCGATGCGCTGCGGCGGGCGCCCGTTGCGGCGCCAGAGGCCGCCGTAGGCGCCGTCGAGCGCGTGATAGTATTCGCCGGTCTGGGCGTCCCAGGCGCGAATGCCGCCCTCGGCCCGCCGCACCTCGATGACGCCGGGCACCGCGGGGCTGGTCGCGATGCGCCAGTAGAAGCCGTTGCCCCCCAGGTAGACGAGCCGGCCGCCGCCGTCCAGGTAGCCCGCGTGGGCGTCGAGCGTGCGCGCGGTGTGGTACTCGGGGTGCGAGCCGGTGAGGACGGTCGCGTACGGGGCGAGCAGGGCCGCGCCCTCGGCCTCCACGTCCTCGTCGGTGACGACGTCAACGCTGATCCCCTGCGCCTCGAGCCAGTCGAGGAGGTGGGTGTCCGCCGAGTAGTGGCGCAGGCCCGAGCCCCGGGCGTCGAGGAACGTGAGATAGCGCGGCCGGAACGTCAGCACCGGACGGAGCCGCGAGGAGTAGCAGATGCCGCTGCCGTCGCGGTGCCGGTTGTAGGTGGACCAGCCGTAGTCCGGGTGGCTGTCCGGGGTGTGGGGCGACGCGCCCCACGCGGCGACCCGCTCGCGGTACGCGGCGTCGGTGGAGCCGCGCGCGTGGTTGGCGTAGGCCTGGTAGGTGTAGGTGGACGCGATGAAGAGCACGTCCGCGCGCGGCCGGCCGAGCGGGGGGCGCACGTAGAACGGCAGGTCGTCCGCGTGTCCCTCCGCGGAGAGGCGCATGAGGTAGGCGCCGCTCGGCAGGTCCTCCGGCACCGTGAAATCGAAGTCGGTGTCCCAGCCCGCGTCGTAGACGTCGTCGTCGTGGAAGTGGATGGCCGCGTACTCGCGCGGGGCGTGCCGCCAGCACATCTCGCGCCCGGTCCAGCGCGCCCCGGTGACCGCGCGCGTGGGCAGGTTCACGAGGCGCCCGCCCAGGCGATGTGGCCCCACGTCGGTGACTTCGAGCCCGTCGATCCCGCGGGAGAAGTCCCAGCCCGCGATCAGACCGTCGAGTGGGAGCAGGGGATCGAGGACCAGGGTCTCCGGCGCGGCCGCCGCCGCGGCGAGCAGCACCGGGTCCTCGATCTTGCCGTTGTAGTGATCTTGCGCGGCGGGGGCCAGGCGCGCGCCGACCAGCAGGGGCGCGGCCGCGTCGAGCTGCGCCGCGCGCGGGAGGGGCGCCGACGCTTCCTCCCGGCCGCCGCCGGTGAGCGCGGCCTGGCCGACCCGCAGCGTGCCCGCGCCCGGATCCGCCACGAGCCAGATGCGGTGCCACTGCCGGAGCGCCAGCGCGCGACCGGTGCCGACAACCAGCGACCCGCCGACCCGCGCGGTCGCGCCACCGGGTCCGAGCGACAGGGCCCAGCCGGCGCCGCCGGCCTCGTCCCAGCGCGAGACCACGCACTGATCGCGCCTGGCTGCGTACGTCGGCCAGACCAGCGCGGTCACGGTGAGCGGCCCGGGCGTGCGCAGGCCCGTCGCCGCGTCGACGCGCACGTAGGAGCCCTGGGCGAGGTGCTGCGCGCGGGACGGCCGCTCGATCGAGAAGCGATGGGCCAGGTCCTCGATCTTGACGCCGGGCCCGGCCGGATTCGGATCGGCGTGAACGACCCGCGCGAGACGGGCGCGGTACGGCCCCGTCGCGACGCTCGAGACCTTGAAGGCGATGCGCTCCCCGGGCGCGGCGGAGAGCCGGTCGCTATAGCCGGTGAGCGGGATCACTTACGCGAGGAACTGCTCGCACACCTCGAGCCAGGCCTGGGTGGTGAGGGCCAGGGATTCGACGTCGATGCGCTCGTCGTTGCCGTGGAAGCGCCCGGACATCGCCTCGGCGGTCAGGGTCCGCGAGAAGAGCCCGAAGCCGTAGGCCACCGCGCCCTTCTCACGGAAGTACGGCGCGTCGGTGAAGCCGACGATCATCTTGGGCAGGAGCTTCGCCCCGGGATAGTGCGCGGCCACGACCTTGCCCAGGACGCTCCAGAGGGGCGTGCCGGTGGGGGACATCGACGCGGGTTTCGAGAAGAGCTTCTCGACCTCGATCTCCTCCGCGAGGCCGCCCAGCGCCTTGTCGAGGTGCCGGCGCACCTCGTCCTCGTTGTCGCCGGGCACGGTGCGGATGTCCACCTCGACGTCCACCGAGTCCGGGATCACGTTGGTCTTCACGCCGCCGTGGCAGACGTTCGGCGAGAACGTGGTGTGGGTGGCCGACCACGCGGACCGGGCCAGGCTCGGGGCGAGCTCGGCGATGGACTCGTCCACCCGCGAGGGATCGGCGAGAGCTTCCTTCACCGCGGGATCGAGCTGGAGCGTGGCCACGAAGGCCCGCCAGAGCTCGTCGACGTACGGCGAAGGCCGGTAGTCGGCCAGCCGGCTCACCACCTGCGCGGCCTTGACGAGGGCGTTGTTGGCGCCGTACGGCATCGAGCCGTGGCCGGGCGTGCCCTTCACGCGCAGGCGGCGCCACGCCACGCCCTTCTCGCCCACGTGCACGGTGACGTTCAGCTCGTCGGCCCTGGTCCCGCGGCTCACGGTACCGCCGTTCTCGGTCAGGCAGTAGTCGGCCCGCAGCGCGTCCCAGTGCCGCTCGACCACGTGCCCGGCGCCGAGGGTGCCGCCGGCCTCCTCGTCCGCGCAGGCCAGGTAGACGAGCGTGCCGCGCGGCCGCCAGCCGCGGCCGGCCAGCGTCCTGAGCGCGACCGCCTGCGACGCGGTGAGGTTCAGCATGTCCACCGCGCCGCGCCCCCACACCTCGCCCGCGACCAGCTCGCCGCCGAAGGGATCACGCGTCCAGGTCTTCGGATTCACCGGGACCACGTCGGTGTGGCCCATGAGGCACAGCGTGGGGGCCTGGGGATCGCTGCCCTCGATGCGGGCCACGAGGCTCGCGCGGCCGGGGGCGTGGGCCGGCTCGTACACCTCGACGTCGAGGCCGCTGCCCTGCAGATAGCTCCGGAGCGTGTCGCTGTTTCGCTTCTCCTGGCCGGAGAGCAGGGTGCCGTCGTTCACGCACTGGTTGCGGATCATCTGCTGCAGCAGCTCGACGGTCTGACCGGTCAGGGCGTCGCTCATGGGTCGGTATCCTAGCGAGCGGGCTCCGGCTTGTCGAGGGGCCGCTCGAAGACCGCCTGGATCGACGCGAGGCGCCCCTCGTCGCGGTTGCGATGGCCGACGCGGATGATCTCGTCGATGGCGTCGCCCATCACGAGCCGCTGGATGCTGTGCGCGGGGATCGTCGCCGCGGTCGTGGGGCCCGCGGTCTCCGCGGTCACGTCGTCCCACGCGCGGAGCCGGAAGCCGGCGGCCTCGATCACCGCCCGCATCTCGGCCGGCGCGCGCAGAAAGGTGGTGGATGGGTCGCGCGCCCACATCACCGGGTAGAGCAGGGGCGCCAGCGGGCCGGTCATCGGCTCCTGCAGCGCGAGCAGCCCGCCCGGCCGTAGCACGCGGTGGAAGCCGGCGTAGAGCCGCTCCTTGTCCGCGATGTTCATGCCGCTGTTCTGCGTCCACACCAGGTCGAAGGTGGCGTCGGGGAAGGGGAGCGCCAGCGCGTTGCCGATGTGGTGGCTCACCCGATCGTCGAGGCGCATCCGCGTGGTGAGCGCCTGCGCGGCGCGCACGTAGGAGGCGGTCAGGTCCACCGTCGTGACGTGGCAGCCGAACTCCACCGCGAGCGTGCGCGCCGGGCCGCCGAAGCCGCCGCCCACGTCGAGCACGCGCATGCCGGGGCCGGCGTCCGCCAGTCGCGCGAGGCGCTCGGTGGCCGGCTTGCCGCCGCCGTGGAACTGATCCACCGGCGCGGTGGCGTCGGGGGTGAGCGCGTCGAGATCCGTCCCGCGCGCGGTCAGCGCGGCCAGGATCGCCTCGGCGAGATTCTCGCGTCCCCAGTACGCATCGATCGCCCGCGCGTCGAGCTCGGGCATCTCAGGCTCCGAGCGTCGCCATGCGATCGAGGAAGGGCAGCGCGTCGTCCAGGCGTCGCGGGGCCACCATGGTGACGCGCACCACCCCCATGTCCTCCATCCGCTTGACCGCGTCGGAGGTGGGTGGCCTGAACGCGAAGACCGAGACCGAGAGCTCGTCCGGCCGGCGGCCCGCGGCCTGGGCCTTGCGCCGCAGATCGGCGATGGCGGCGGGCAGATCGTCCAGCAGCACGTCGATGGGGATCCAGCCGTCGCAGTAGTCCACCACCCGGGCGCGGCCCTGGTCGGTGGCGCCGCCGAACAGGATCGGGGGATGCGGCCGCTGCACCGGCTTCGGGAAGGAGATCGCCCGGTCGAAGTTGACGAACTCCCCGTGGAACGAGGCCTCCTCCTGGGTCCAGAGGGCCTTCATGGCCAGCACGCGCTCGCGCAGCACGCGCCACCGCTTGGCGAAGGGCGTGCCGTGGTGCTCCATCTCCTCGCGGTTCCAGCCGCCGCCGATGCCGAAGAGCACGCGGCCGCCGGAGAGCCAGTCGAGCGTGGCCACGGACTTGGCGAGCACGAGGGGATCGTGCTCGACCACGAGGCAGATGCCGGTGCCGAGCTTGATCGTGCGGGTCGCGGCCGCCGCGGCCATCAGCGAGACGAACGGATCGGCCATGTGGTAGTAGGGCTTGGGCAGCGGCTCGCCGCCCGGGTACGGCGTCTGCCGGGCGGCGGGGATGTGGGTGTGCTCGCCCACCCAGAAGGACTCGAACCCGCGCTCCTCCGCGGCGCGCGCCAGCTCGTCCGGCCG
>CAMLFJ010000057.1 GCA_946479205.1 uncultured bacterium
CCTCCGGCAGATGGGCGTCGAGGTCACCGCGGTGGAGGGCAATCCGGCGCCGCTGGCGCGCGTGCTGGGTCCGGAGGTCGGTGCGGTGCTGGCCGGGATCCATCGCGAGAAGGGAGTGGAGCTGGTCCTCGAGGATCAGGTGGCGGCCTTCGAGGGTGGGAGCGCGGTGGAGCGCGTGCGCACGAGGAAGGGGCGGGTGCTTCCGTGCGACTTCGTGGTGGCCGGCATCGGCATCGCGCCCAACGCGGAGCTGCTGGCCGCGGCGGGAGCGGCGGTGGACAACGGCGTGCTCGTGGACGAGCACTGCCGCACCTCGCTGCCCGACGTCTACGCGGCGGGCGACGTGGCGAACCACCTCCATCCCGTGTTCGGGCGCCTGCGCGTCGAGCACTGGAACAACGGCGACCGGCAGGGCAGGGCCGCGGCCCGCGCCATGACGGGCGGCGCCGCGCCGTACGACTACATGCACTCCTTCTGGTCCGATCAGTACGAGCACGTGATCGAGTACATCGGCTTCGCGGCCACCTGGGACAAGCTGGTGTTCCGGGGCGATCCGGCCGGCCGGAAGTTCCTCGGCTTCTACCTGAAGGACGGGGTCGTGCGCGCGGCGGTAGGGCTCGATCGCGGCGGCGATCCCGAGGATCCCAAGGGCGACAGCGAGCTGGGCGCGGTCGCGGGCCTCATCCGGGATCGCGTCCCGGCCGATCCGGGGCGGCTGGGCGACGAGGGCGTGGACCTCAAGCGCATCGCCCGTCCGTAGTGGTAAACTCCTGACATCATGAGCTTCGACTACGGCAAGTACTTCGGCGAGATCAAGCTGACGCACGACCTCCTCTCCAAGAAGGAGGAGCGCACGTGGCTGCTCAAGCCGCCGCGCGACGGCGAGCGCCACGATATCGTCCTCTACCTGGGCTGCAACGTGCTGCGGACCTCGCACCTGGTCGAGACGGTGGGCGCGGTCTTCGACCGGCTCGGGCTCGACTACGTGGCCGCGGGCGGGCCGACCTACTGCTGCGGCATCCAGCACCACCGCCGCGGCCAGGAGGCCTCGGGCGAGCGCTACGCCAACCACACCGTCGAGCTGCTGCAGTCCATGGCCCCGCGCGAGGTCGTCATGTGGTGCCCGTCCTGCATCCAGTTCTACGACGAGGTGCTCCAGTCCGACCTCCCGTTCCCGAAGCGGCACACCGCCGAGTTCCTCGCCGACTGTCTCGACCGCGGGCTCTTCACGTTCACGCAGCGGGTCGAGGCCACCGTGGCGCTGCACTATCACTATGCGACCGAGGCCCGGGCGCGCGAGGGTCGGGCCGCCCGGCGCCTGCTGGAGGCGGTGCCCGGCGTCAACGTCATCGAGTTCGAGCCCGACGCGCGCTGGGGGCGCACGTGCACGCCGGCGCTCCAGGAGCAGCTCGGCCCCGAGGTCTGGCGGCAGATGGCGCTGGACGACATCGACCGGGCACTCGGGGCGGGGGCCACGCACCTGGCCGGCATCTACCACGGCTGCCATCGCGACCAGTGCCGGCTCGAGCGCGAGCGGCCGATCGTGGTCGAGCACTACCTCACGCTGTTCGCGCGCGCCCTCGGCATCGAGTTCGAGGACACCTACAAGAAGTACATGCACATGGGCGACCCCGACCGCATCCTGGAGGACGCCAGCCCCTGCATGGCGGCCAACGGCGTCGACCCGCAGCAGGCGCGGGGACTCATCATCAAGACCTTCTCGGCATGAGCGCCGACGCACCCACCAGCGCTCCCAGGATCCAGTTCGCCCCGGAGGATGACGTCCCGATCCGGTACATGGATCGGACCCGCGAGTACTACCAGACCCTCGGCTTCGCCCCGTACCGCTGGGCCCACTTCACCGACGCGCCCTTTGCGCCGCTGCGCGTCCCGCTCGCGCAGGCCCGGGTCGCGCTGATCACGACCGCGGCGCCCTTCCAGCCAGAAGCGGGCGATCAGGGACCGCGCGCGCCGTACAACGCGGGCGCGAAGTTCTACCAGGTGTACTCCGGCCCGGTGGACAGCAAGCCCGATCTGCGCATCTCGCACGTGGGCTACGACCGCGCGAACACGGTGCCCGAGGACCTCGACGCCTACTTCCCGCTGGCCCGCCTGCGGGAGGCGGTCGCGGCCGGACGGCTCGGAAGCCTGACCGCGCGCTTTCACGGGGCGCCGACCAATCGGAGCCACCGGGTGACGATGGAGACCGACGCGCCAGAGCTGCTGCGCTGTTGTCGGGAGGACGGCGCCGATGCGGTCGTTCTCGTCCCGAGCTGACCCGTCTGCCACCAGACCGTGGGTCTGGCCGCCCGGCACCTGGAGACGAACGGGATCCCGACCGTGATCATGGGCTGCGCCAAGGACATCGTCGAGCACTGCGGCGTGCCGCGCTTCGTGTGGAGCGACTTTCCCCTCGGTAACTCGGCGGGCCGGCCCTTCGACGTGGAATCCCAGGCGCAGACCCTCGAGCTGGCCCTGCGGCTGCTCGAGACCGCGCCGGCCGCCCGGACGACGGTGGCGTCACCGCTCCGCTGGACCGGGGACGCGGCGTGGAAGCACCGGTTCCTCGACGTGGGGAAGCTCTCGCCGGAGGAGATCGCGGAGCGGCGCAAGGAGTTCGACGTGGTGAAGGCGGTGGCGAAGGCCAAGCGCGAGGGCGTGTGAGCAAACCCTTCGCGGGCGTCCGCATCCTGGACTTCACCCGCTATCTGGCCGGCCCCTACGGGACCTACCAGCTCGCCCTCCTGGGCGCGGACGTCATCAAGATCGAGTCGCACGAGGGCGACGAGACCCGGCTCTCCCCCGCCGATCCCAAGTGGGCGGAGCGCAAGATGGCGCCCTCGTTCCTCTCCATGAACGGCAACAAGCGGTCCATCACTCTCGACTTGCGACGGAAAGAGGCGATCGAGATCGTCAAGCGCCTGGTGGTGGGCGCGGACGTGGTCTGGGAGAACTTCCGCGGCGGGGTCATGGACCGGCTCGGGCTCGGCTACGAGGCGCTGTCGGCCATCAATCCAAGGCTCATCTATTGCGGCGTCTCCGGGTTCGGCCGCACCGGGCCCGAGAAGACGACCGCCGCCTTCGACGGCAAGCTCCAGGCGATGTCCGGCATCATGTCCATCACCGGCGAGCCGGCCTCGGGACCCACGCGGGCCGGATTCGCCCTCTGCGACACCATCGGCGGCATCACCGCGGCCCTCGCGGTGGCGAGCGCGCTCTACCAGCGCACGCATACCGGGCGCGGCCAGCTCGTGGACGTGGCGATGCTGGACGCGGCGCTGGCCTTCATCGCGGGCCCGGTGTCCGAGTACACGGTGGCGGGCGTCGAGCAGAAGCAGATCGGCAACGGGTCGGTCAGTCGAAAGCCGACCGCCAGTCGATTCCGCTGCGGTAGTGGATACATCGTTCTGGCCGTCCTCACCGAGAAGCAGTTCCAGGGCCTGATGAAGACGCTGGGCCGGCCCGACGCGCTCACCGACCCGCGCTTCAAGGACTGGCCGGCCCGCACCGCCAGCGAGCCGGCCCTGCGCGAGATCATCGAGGGCGCGCTCGCCTCCGACGATCCGCGGACCTGGGAAGCCCGGCTCACCGCGGCCGACGTTCCGTGCGGCTCGATCTGGAAGGTGGACGAGATCGTGGGCCACCCGCAGCTCGAGCACCGCGACGTGCTGCAGACGATCGATTCGCGGTACGGCCCGATGCGGCTCGTGGGCGCGGGCTTCCGTCTCGACCACGGCAGCCCGGGGATCGACCGCGAGCCGCCGACCCTCGGCGAGCACACCGACGAGATCCTGGCCGAGGCCGGCTACTCGGCGGAGGAGATCGAGCGGCTCCGACGCGACACGGTGGTGTGACGGGGCGCGACGCGTGAGGCTCCCGGTGACGGACGGCATCGTGAAGACGGACCGGCACACCACGTTCTACCTGGACGCGGGCGCCGCCGACGCTCCCGTGATCATCTTCGTCCACGGCTGGCCGGAGCTGTCGCTCTCCTGGCGCCATCAGCTCCCGTGCTTCGCCGACCTCGGGTTCCGCGCGATCGCGCCGGACATGCGCGGCTACGG
This sequence comes from uncultured bacterium, assembly GCA_946479205.1. Next base: position 4,065 of record CAMLFJ010000057.1, read on the forward strand.
CCGCTCCGGCGTGTACCGGCGCCACGAGGACTACGCGCTCGAGTACGCGGTCGCCGACATGATCGAGCTGCTCGACGGGCTCGGCCGCGAGAAGGCGGTCTGGGTCGGCCACGACTGGGGCAGCCCGGTGGTGTGGAGCCTGGCGAGCCACCACCCGGAGCGGTGCTGGGGCGTGGCCAACCTCTGCGTGCCGTATCTCAGGGCCGGCTTCGCCCCGAAGAACCTGCTTCCCCTGGTCGACCGCGCGGTCTACCCGGAGGCGCAGTACCCGGCCGGCCAGTGGGACTACATGCTGTTCTACGAGGAGAGCTTCGAGAAGGCGTGCGCGTCGTTCGACGCCGACCCGCGCAACATGGTCAAGGCGCTGTTCCGGAAGGGCAGCCCGAGCGGCAAGGGCAAGCCGTCCCGCACCGCGCAGACGCGCAAGGAGGGTGGCTGGTTCGGCGGCGCGGGCCGGGCCCCCGACGTGCCGATGGATGCCGACGTGGTGACCGCGGAGGAGCTCGACATCTACGCGGCCGGCCTCGCGCGCAATGGTTTCTTCGGCCCGGACTCGTGGTACATGAACGCGGAGCGCAACCTGGCCTACGCGGCCCGGGCCAGGGACGGCGGCACCCTGAGCCTCCCGGTCCTGTTCCTGCACGGCGAGTACGACTACACCTGCGAGACCGTCGGCTCCCGGCTGGCCGAGCCCATGCGGCGCGACTGCCGCAATCTCACCGAGGTGATCGTGCCCTCGGGGCACTGGATGGCGCAGGAGAAGCCGCGGATCGTGAACGCGGCCCTGGCGAAGTGGCTGGCAACCCAGCTTCCGGAGATCTGGTGAACTGACCATGCTGCGTACACGCATCTGCGAGCTTCTCGGCATCGAGCATCCGATCGTCCTGGGTGGGATGGGGAGCGCCACGTCGCCCGAGCTGGTGGCCGCGGTCTGCGAGGCCGGGGGCTTCGGGGTGCTGGGGGCCACGCGGCAAAGTCCCGAGGAGGTGGCGCGGGACGCCGCCGCGATTCGCGCGCTGACCGGCAAGCCGTTCGGGCTCAACCTGCTCCTGTTCCTGGAGCGGCCGGGCCAGTACGACGGACTCCTGGCCGTGCGGCCCCGCGTCGTCTCCACCGCGTGGCCGACCCTGCAGCAGGATCTGGGCGGCTACGTGGCTCGCGCCCACGCGATCGGGGCCCTGTCCATGCACATGGTCTCGACGGTGGCCGACGCCAGGGCCGCCGCCCGCGCGGGGGTGGACGTGATCGTGGCGCAGGGAACCGAGGGCGGAGGCCACGTCGGGGTCATGGGCACGATGCCGCTCGTGCCCATGGTGGTGAGCGCGGTGGCGCCGACGCCGGTGCTGGCCGCGGGCGGGGTCGCGGACGGGCGGGGCCTCGCCGCCGCGCTGGCTCTGGGCGCCGACGGGGTGCTCCTGGGCACCCGCTTCCTCGCGAGCGACGAGGCCCCGATCGCCAAGGGCTTCAAGCAGGCGATCGTGGAGAGCGACGGGCACGACACGCTGGTGACCGAGATCCCGGACGTCGCCAATGGCCAGGTCTGGCCGGGGGCCTACGTGCGGGTGCGGCGGAACCGGTTCATCGAGGAATGGATCGGGCGGGAGAACGAGCTCCGCCTGCGGCGGGTCGAGGTGAGCGCCCAGCTTCGCGAGGCCGCCAAGGCGGGCGATCCGGACCGGGGCGCGATCATGATCGGCCAGACCGCCGGGCTCATCGATCGCGTCGAGCCTGCCGCCGACCTGGTCCGGCAGATCAACCATGACGCCGAGGCCATCCTGCGCGATCGGCTGCCGCGCCTCCTCGCGGGAGGGCGTCCTTGACCGAGAAGAGACCGGCGACGGCGTCACGCGGCATGGTGGTCACCAATCACCCGGTCGGCTCCGCGGCGGGTGCCGAGATGCTGGCCGCGGGCGGCAACGCGGTGGACGCGGCGATCGGCGCGCTCTTCGCGCTGACCGTGGTGGAGCCGATGATGGTGGGCATCTTCGGCGCGGGCATGACCCACCTGCGGCTCGGCGATGGCCGGCACCTCGTCATCGACAACTACACCACCGCGCCCGCGGCCTCGCGGCCCGACATGTTCACGCCCGTCTCCGACACGTGGCCGGACTATCTGCGCGCCGAGGGCGACGTCAACCTGGTCGGCGTGCTCTCGGCGGGCGTGCCCGGCACCCTCAAGGCGTGGGCGGAGGCGGTGGCGCGCTTCGGCCGTCTCGACCTCGAGACCGTGATGCAGCCCGCGATCCGCCACGCCGAGCGCGGCTTCCGCGCGACGCCCTACCTGGTGGAGGCGGTCCGGGAGACCGCGCCGGACCTCGCGCGGTTCCCGGATACCGCGCGCACGTTCCTGCCCGGCGGCGCGCCCATCAAGGCGGGAGACCTGGTCGCGATGCCGGAGTACGCGGCGACCCTGCGCCACATCGCGGCGAAGGGGACGGGCGTGCTCTACGGCGGCGACCTGGGCGCGACCGTGGCCGAGTACATGCGCCGGAGCGGCGGGATCATCACGCTGGAAGATCTGGCGGGTTACAGGACCATCGAGCGGCAGCCCGTCCGCGGCCGCTACCGCGGCTTCGAGATCACGGGGCCCCCGCCGCCGACCGCGGGCGGGCTCCACCTGGTCGAGATGCTGAACATCCTCGAAGGCTTCGATCCGCGCGCGCTGGGCTTCGGCACCGCCGAGTACTTCCACCTCATCGCCGAGGTGCTCAAGATCGGCTTCGCGGACCGCAACGCGTGTACCGGAGATCCGGCCTTCGTGGACATCCCGGTCGAGCGGCTGGTCTCGAAGGAGCACGCGGCGGCCCGGCGGGCGGAGATCCGCGCGGATCGGGCCGGAGACTACGGCGCGATTGTCGGTATGGCGGGCGGCGTCGCCGCCGGCTCCGCGCACACCACGCACGTCACGACCGCGGACGTGGACGGCAACGTGGTCGCGATGACCCAGACCATCAACAACCTGTTCGGGTCGAAGGCCACCGTGCCGGGTACCGGCATGCTGCTCAACAACACGATGGGGCTCTTCGACCCGCACCCGGGCACCCCCGCCTCCATCGCGCCCGGCAAGCGGGTGACCAGCAGCATGGCGCCCACGATCATCCTGCGCGACGGCAAGCCCGCGTGGGCCCTCGGCCTGCCCGGCGGGGTGCGCATCTTCACCTCCGTGTTGCAGGCGGTGGTCAATCTGATCGACCACCGCATGAGCCTTCAAGAAGCCCTGGAGGCGCCGCGCATCTGGAGCCAGGGCCAGGAGCTCGAGATGGAGCAGGACATCCCGGCGGCGGTGCGCGACGCGGTCGCCGCGCGCGGGCATCGCGTGGTGCCGTTCCCCGCGGTGGCGGGCGGGATGAACGCGGTGGCCTTCGCCGCGGACGGGACCCTGGAGGGCGCGGCCTGCTGGCGGGCCGACGGCACGCCGATCGGCGTGAGCGGGGGCCTCGCGCGGCCCGGCGCCCGCTTCCGGCCCGAGGTGAACCGGCGGGGCTAGCCCTTCGCGCCCTTCGCGGCGCGGTCCATCAGGTCCTTCGCGCCGGCCTGGATCCACGGGAAGAAGCTGGTCATGATGCAGCGCACGCCCTTGCGCGTGTAGTCCTCCACGTTCGCCGAGCTGACCAGGGTGCCCGCGGTGCGTTTGGCCTTCACGATCTTCGCGATCGCGCCGTCGACCGTCTTCTGCACCTCCGGGTGCGTCATGTTGCCGATGTGGCCCATGGAGGTGGCCAGGTCGTTGGGGGCCACGAAGAAGACGTCGATGTGGTCCACCTCGAGGATGTCGTCGAGGTTGTTCACGGCCACGATGTCCTCGATCAGGACGATGAGCAGGCTCTGGTCGTTGGCGGTCTTGAGGTAGTCGCCGACGCCGAAGCCCTGGCGGCTCGTGAACATGCCACGCTTCCCGAGCGGGGCGAACTTGGCGCCCTCCACCACCGCCTGGGCTTCCGCGCGGGTATTGACGTGCGGCACGACGATGCCCTGCGCTCCGCGGTCGAGCGTCCGGTAGATGGTGGCGTAGTCGTTGTCCATCACGCGCACCACGCTGGTCACGTCCCAGAGGTCGCAGGCGCGGGTCAGATTGCCCAGGTCGGCGTAGTCCACGCCGCCGTGCTCGCCCTCGAGCCAGATCCCGTCGGCGCCCAGGGGGCCGAGCTGATCGATCAGGTCGGGATCGTTGGTGCCGGACAGGATCGTGGCCACCTGGCCCGCCGCGAGCCGCTGCTTCACCTTGTTCGGTCGGATGCCCATGGAGTGGTCCTCTCTTGGCTGGTTAGTGGCCGGGCAGCGCGTCTCCGAGCATGCGGCCGAAGACGACCATCTCGGGACTGGTCTTGCGATACGTGTCGAGCGCGGCCAGCACCTCCGCGAACTCGGCGGCGGGCGGCATCGCCGGCCGCGCGGGCAGGGACGGTAGCGTGGCGAACACGCGGGGGATCTCCGCGTCCACCGCGGCCAGGAGCCGCTGGCCGGCCGCGCGGGTACCCGCGTCGTCGAGATGCGGCCGCAGGACGGTGGCCACGTGGGCGAGGAAGGCGGGCCACGACGCCAGCATCCGGTAGAGGCCGGGGACGAAGACCTGCCCGGCCACGGTCGTGCCGAGCGTCGCCAGCACCGCGCGCTCCGCGTCCGGCAGGGCGGCGGGATCGGCGAGCGCGGGCAGCGGGCCCAGCGGCGGCGGCGGCGTCCAGGCGGGCGGGCCCCCGTTGGCGCCCGGCGGGCGCTCGCCGGTCAGGAGCCGCCGCAGCAGCCCCGACAGGGCGAGGTTGACCGGGCTCACCCGGACGAAGCTCGCGCAGGTCGCGCGGATCGCCGCCTCGCCGCCCGGGTCCACGCCCCACACCCGGAGCGCGTCGCGCGAGAGCGGCGCGAGCCGCGGCACCGCGAGGCCGTCGGCCGCGCGCCAGGCCGCGCCCTGCGCGACGCCGCTCGTGAAGGCGGGCCCCAGCGCGGCCCACGCCCACTCGAGCCAGCCGGGCCGCGTGGCAAGGTGGCGCTGGAGCGAGGACACGTACGGGACGGCCCAGAGGCGGCGGATCTGCTCGTAGATGCCGGCGATCTCGCCGGTGGCGTCGCTCTCCCGCAGCTCGGCCAGCATCGCCGCTTATGTCAGCCGGGAGGGCGGGAAGCTGAAGATATTCGCGGGCTCGTGATGCGGGGCGTGATCGCGGCGGAGCCGCTCGACCATGCCGAGCGCGTACGGCGCGCCCTCCAGGAGCTGAGCCAGCGTCTGGTCGTCGAGGCGCAGCCCCGCGCGGCGGGCGGCAGTCACGCAGAGATCACGCGTGGCCGCGTCGGGCTGGTCGGTCACCGAGAGGATGGGCGGCGGCGTGACCGCTGGCGCCTCGGCGCCGGCCACGAGCGCGGGGCGCCGCCGGTGCCACTCGGTGGCCTGCTCGTAGGCGTGGCCCACGCGCAGGATGGTGGCCTCGCCGAAGGGCCGGCCGAGGATCTGCATGCCGAGCGGCAGGCCGTTGCGCCCGAAGCCATTGGGCAGCGCGAGCACGGGCTGGCCGGTGACGTTCCACGCGGTGAGCCCGCTCGCCTTCTGCCAGAACGAGACGCTCCGGTAATCGGCCAGGCGCGGGGCCTCGCCGAGGCCCACCGTGACGAGGGCGTCGAAGCGATCGTAGAGCGGCTCCATCTCCACCATCATCCGGCGGTGCTCGCGCGTGGCCTGGACGTAGTCGTTGGCGGTGAAGAGCACGGCGGGGAGCGCGCGGGAGCGGAAGTCGGCGCCGAAGTCGCCGAGCCGCGCGATCAGGTTCGGTTGATGGACGCTGAAGATCTCGGTCTCCGCGATGATGATCTTGACGTCGTAGTAGGCGGCGAGCGGGCGCACCCGGCAGTCCTCGAGCTCGGCCCCGAGGCGCCGCAGCACGTCGAGCGAGGCCTCCATGGCCTTGCGCACGTCGTCCGAGGCGGGCAGGTCCTGCTCCCAGTGATGCCGCAGCACCCCGATCCGCAGCCCGCGCAGGTCCGTTCCGAGCGCCTCGTCGTAGCGCGGGATCGGCCGCCGCAGGCTCCCGGCGTCTCTCGGGTCGTAGCCGGCGAGCGCCTGCAGGGTGAGGGCGGCGTCCGCCACGGTACGGGTCAGGGGACCACAGTGGTCGAACGTGTAGGAGTTGGTGATGACGCCGGCGCGGCTCACCAGGCCGAAGGTGGGCATGAGGCCGACCGTCCCGCAGTGCGACGCCGGGCCCCGGATGGAGCCGCCGGTGTCGGAGCCGAGCGCCATCGGCAGGAGGCCGGCCGCGACGGCGGCCCCCGAGCCGGTGGAGGAGCCGCCGGTGAAGTGGGCGAGGTTCCAGGGATTGCGCGCGGGCGGCCACGGCAGATCGAACGACGGGCCCGCGTGGGCCATCTCGTGGGTGGCCAGCTTGCCCAGCAGCACCGCGCCGGCCTCGTAGAGCTTCGCGGTCGCGGTGGCGTCCTGGGACGGGACGCGGTCCAGGAAGATCCGCGAGTGCGCGGAGGTGAGGATGCCCGCGGTGTCGTAGATGTCCTTGAGCCCGAACGGGATGCCGTGCAGCGGCCCGCGCGAGCGGCCCACCGCGATCTCGGCCTCGGCCTCGCGGGCCTGGCGCCGGGCGAGGTCGAAGGTGGGCGTGATGAACGCGCGGGTCTGGCCGTCGTACTGCTCGACGCGGCGGATCAGCGCGTCGGTGAGCTCGAC
>CAMLFJ010000058.1 GCA_946479205.1 uncultured bacterium
CACGTCGGCGGCCTGCGAGCGGGCGGCGGGCGGCGAGGAGAGCGCGCCGCCCAGCGCGGCCAGCAGCACCAGCCCGACGAGAAAGCCGAACGGACGTCCGGGACGCAGTAGTCTGTTCATGACTCACCCATTCGTGTGTCAGCCGCGACGAAGGTCGAAGGTGAACAGGATGCGAAGCGACGGCTTCGTCCAGTCGTCGGGCAGTTTCGGAAAAGGGCCCGCCGCCATGACCGCGCGAAGGGCCGCATTGTCGTAGAAGGCGTTGCCGGAGCTCTTGTGGATGGCGGGCGGCTTGATCGAGCCGTCGCGCTGGATCTCGACATAGATCTGCGGCTTTTGCTGCGGGTCGGTGGGCTGGTTCTGTCGCTGCCATTCCTGCTCGACCTTCTGGAGCACCTGCCGGAGGTACCACGCGTGCGGGAAGTCGCCCACGTCGAGGGTGAGGGCGCCCGCGCCGGTGACGGTACCGGTCGCCGCGCCCAGCGAGGCCGTCTCCTGGGGCCGCGTCGATTCGGCCGCCTTCTCGCCCTGCGGCCGCCCCGAGGGCGGAGTGGCCAGCGACGGCAGCTCCTTCTCACCGGGACGTGGCACGGTCGTGCGCGGGGGCAGCGGCTTGGCCGCGGGCAGCGACGGAGGCGGGAGGCTCGGCGCGGGAACCGGCTTCGGCGCCTCGCGGGGTGGAGCCGGCGCTTTCTCCGCCGGCTCGGGCTCGGGGACGCGCGGGGCCACCGGGGCCTGCGGGCGCGCGGGGAGCGTCGGCGCCGCCGGCGCGTTCGGGTTCCCGACCGCGGCCACCATCGGCACCAGGTTGACGACCTGGATCTTCTCGGGACGCCAGCCACCCCACATCACGAACGCGGCCATGCCGCCGAACAGCACGACGTGCGCGACGGCGGAGAAGCCGATGGCCCTCAGCGGCAGGCGCCGCTGCCGCAGCGCCGGCCCCGGCCGTCTCAGACCGGGATCGGGAAGCGGGCCGATGGGGTAGCGGCGGGCGGCCATCGTGGAGCTCATCGAGCGCGGGTCGGCTCCGTCACCATGCCGAGCTTCTCGATCCCGGCGCGACGCACGCGGTCCATGGTCTCCACCACGAGCCCGTACTGCAGGGCCTGGTCCGCCCGCAGGTAGAGCGTCTTGTCCTGCCGGTTCTTGAACAGGTCGCGCAGCGCCTGCTCGACCGCGCCCAGGGCCACCGGCTTGTCGTTGATGTAGATCGTCTGCTCTTTCGTCACCGTCAGCACCACCCGCTCCTCGACCGCGGTGGGCTTGCCCGAGCTCTTGGGCAGGTTTACGTCGATGCCGCGGTACATGAGGGGCGCGGTGAGCATGAAGATGAGGAGGAGCACGAGGATGACGTCGACGAGCGGGATGATGTTGATCTCGGACATCGTCCCGCCGATACGATAGCTGCTGCCGCCGCCGTAGTCGGGGGTGTCGACCTTAATGGCCATCTTTGGGCACCCGTGCCATCTTCTGCGCCGGACGAGCGAAGGCGTTCAGCAGATCCAGCGTGAAGCCTTCCATCTCCATCGCCCAGTGCTTGGTGCGGTTGACGAAGAAGTTGTAACCCATGACCGCGGGGATGGCCGCGCCGAGGCCGGCCGCGGTGGCCACCAGCGCCTCCGAGATGCCCGGCGCCACCACCGCGAGGTTGGCCGAGCCCTGCTGGCCGATGTTCTGGAAGGCGGTCATGATGCCCCACACCGTGCCGAACAGGCCGATGAAGGGCGCCGAGCTGGCCACCGTGGCGAGGAAGGGCAGGTAGCGCTCCATCCGGGCGACCTCGGAGGAGCCGGCCCGCCGGAGCGCGCGGCTGGTCGCGTCCAGCCGTTCGACGACCAGGCCCTCGTCCGCGTCGTCCAGCACGTGGTCCACCATCTCGGCGGTGCCGTAGGCGGTGACCAGTTCCTGGCCCGCCGCCACGTAGAGCTGGGCGAGGGGGCTGTCGCGATGCTTCTTGGCCGCTCCGTACACCACCGAGAAGCGGCGCGCCTCCCGGAAGATCTGCCGGAAGCGGAGCGACTCGCGCCGGATCTTCCGGAACTCCCACCACTTCTCGACGATCAGCGCCCAGCAGATCACGGAAAAGGTCGCGAGGAGGAGCAGGACGAACTTGGCGACGGGACCGGCGCTGAGGACGAGCTCCGCAACGCCGCCGTTGGCACTTCCTGATCCTGGCACCCGGGGGTTCTCCTTGTACGAGTGAATGGTGAACGACGTGTCGAATTGTTTGATTTGATGATACCGGAGCCTTTTTCAGGGTGTCAACAAATTCGCCCCGAAAACGCCTGAAAAGTCGCTGAATTATTGACAGTCTCGGGGTCCGGCCGTATAAGCCTTCTATGTTCCAGTCGCCGGGGGCCATCGCGGTGCACGTGGGTCCCATCGCGGTTCGCTGGTACGGCGTGCTCATGGCGACGGCGATGGCCCTGGGCCTCTGGCTCGCGCACCGGGACGCGCGGCGCCGGGGCCTCGATCCCGAGCGCCTGCTGAAGGCCTCCGAGCTGGCGCTGCTGGGCGGCCTGATCGGCGCGCGGCTCTATTACGTGGCATTCAACCTCGACTACTACAGTCAGTCCCCCGGTAAAATCTTCGCGCTCTGGGAAGGCGGGCTCGCCATCCACGGTGGCGTGCTGGGCGGCATCCTGGTGGGCGGGATCTATGCCTGGCGTCGGCGCCTGCCCCTCCGGCAGTACCTCGACGTGGCCGCGCCCAGCCTGGCGCTCGGGCAGGCGATCGGCCGATGGGGCAACTTCTTCAACGAGGAAGCCTTCGGCCGGCCCACCGAGCTGCCGTGGAAGCTCTACATCTCGCCGCCGCACCGGCCACTGCCGCTGGCCCAGTCCGAGTTCTTCCACCCCACGTTCCTCTACGAGTCCGCGTGGGACCTGGTGGTGTTCGGCCTGCTCGCGTTCATGCTGCGCGATCGCCTCGAGCGGGCGCCGGGCGCGCTGTTCCTGGCCTACATCGGTCTCTACTCGCTCGGCCGGCTCTTCACCGAAGCGCTCCGCACCGACCCGCTGATGCTGGGCTCGCTCCGCGTCGCGCAGCTCGTGAGCCTGCTCTGCATGGCCCTGGCTCTGGTGGGCGTGCCACTGCTGCTGCGTCGCCGCCGCCCGGCCTGATTCGCGGCCGATCCCCCGGCGGCATGAGGCGCTACGCGAGCCGCGACGGACGGCTTCGTCTCTTCGTGGGCGACAGCCGTCGCCTGGCCGGCGTCGCCACCGGCAGCGTGGGGGTCATCCTGACCTCGCCGCCCTACTGGGTGCGCGGGCGCGGGCGCGCGCGGGCCGAGCGCTACGCGCGCGAGCTCGCGTCCGGCTTCGCGCGCGAGTGGCGCCGGGTGCTGGCCGACCACGGCGATCTCTGGCTCGTGATCGGCGACCGGCACGACGGGATCGAGTGGGTGGGGATGGACGCCTTGATCGCGGGCCGGCTCCGGCGCGCCGGGTTCTCGCTGCAGGCCCAGGGGCTCTGGGCCCAGGTGCGCTCGCGCGAGCGCTGGGACAACCGGGTGAACCACCTGCTGCGCTTCCGGAAGGCGGGGCACCCCGTGCGACCGAGCGGGGACACGCTCTGCTGGATGCTGCCCCTGCCGCGCTCGCACCCGGAGAGCCTCTGGGACGCCACCCCGGATCCGGTGCTCCGCGGATTGCTCGCGCGCTCCGCGCGCCGGGGCGCCGTGCTCGACCCGTTCGCGGGGGCGGGAACCGTGGGCCGCATCGCGGCCGCGCTCGGGCGGGAGTGGATCGGGGTGGAGCGAGATCCGCACATGGCGGCGCTGGCCGCGCGGCGGCTGCGCCTCCGCCCGGTCAGGGCCTGAGCGTCGACTCCACCAGCCGGCGCAGCGAGGCCTCGTCGAAGGCGATGGCCCGCCGGCTCGGCGCGCTCGCCTCCGTCTTGAGCCCGGTCTCGCTCAGGATCACGCAGATGGTCGCGTCCGGATCGATGGCCCGCTCGGCGAGCAGCCGCCGCAGCACCGCGAGCGTGGCCACGCCGGTCGGTCCGGCCCAGATGCCCTCGGTGCGGGCGAGCAGGGCCTGCGTCTCGAGGATCTCCTCGTCCTCCGCCTCGCCCGCCACCCCGCCGGTCTCGTTCAGGATGCGCAGCACCCACTCGCCCTTGCGGCCCGGGTTGCCGGCGGCGAGGCCCTCGGCCACCGTGTAGCCGATCTTCACCGGCTCGAGCGGCCCCTTGCCGCGCCACGCGCGGGTGATCGCGTTGGCCCGCGCCGCCTGGGCGGCCACCATCAACGGCCGCCGCGGGATCCAGCCGAGCCGCTCCATCTCGCCGAAGCCACGGTGGGTCGCGATGAAAGTCTCGCCCACCGCCGCGGGCGCCACCACCACGTCGGGGGCCCGCCAGCCCGACTGCTCGGCGATCTCGTAGGCGAGCGTCTTCTTGCCCTCGTGCTTGTAGGCGTTGCGGGAGGCACCGCAGTCGAAGAAGAGCCGCTCCTCGACGAGCCGGTCCCAGATGGTGATGAGGTCGTCGTAGACCCCCTGGTAGAGGACGAGGTCGGTGGCGGCGGCGGTCATATGGAGGAGCTTGGGCGCCGAGGTCCGCTCGTACGCGAAGATCAGCGAGCGCAGGCCCGCGCGCGCCGAGTAGGCGGCGATGGACGAGCCCGCGTTGCCGGAGCTCACCACCGACGTGGCGCGGAAGCCGAACTGGAGCGCGGCCGCCACCGCGGTCGGGGAGGAGCGGTCCTTCACGGTGCCGGTGGGATTGCTGCCCTCGAACTTGACCTGGAGCCGGCGCACCCCGAGCTGCCGGCCGAGCGCCGGGCAGTCGAGCAGCGGGCTCTGGCCCTCGCCGAGAGTCACGCGATGGGCGGGATCGGCGATGGGCAGCACCGGCGCGTAGCGCCAGAGGCCACCGCCGGTGAAGACCCCCGGTCCCGCGCGGCGGAGCGCCTCCCAGTCGTAGGTGAGCTCGAGGAGGCCGCGGCAGGCCGTGCACTCGAGCAGGTAGTCGAGGGGATGCTCCTTCCCGCACTCGATGCAGCGGAGCGCGGTGGCGAACGACTCCCGCGTCATCCCTTGAGGACGGCCAGCATCGTCTCGATGCGGTGGCGCAGGGTGTGCTCGGCGAGGGCGCGCTTGCGCGCCCGCTCCCCGATGTCGCGCGCCTCGTCGGGGTGGGCGAGGTAGTGGTCGAGCTGCCGGCGCAGCTCGGCGAGGTCGTGGTACACGACCGCCTCTTCCCCCGCGGTGAAGAGGTGGGCGAGCTCGTCCTTGGCGTCCACCACCTGACACGCCGCGCTCGCCGCGAGCTCGAAGGCCCGCGTGTTCACGCCCACGATGTCGTTCATCGGGTGATGGTGGTTGAGCGACAGCGTCGAGCCCGAGTACACCGCGAGCTTGGCCCGTCCCCACACCGGCCCGCCCGCCACCATCGCGCGCACCTCGGGGGCCTCCACCCGATCCCACCCGCCGCCCCAGAGGCGTACCGGGTAGCCGGCCAGCTCGCGCACGAAGCGCGTGCGGTAGGGATAGGCGTTGCCGACGAAGCTGATCGGCGCCGCGAAGCGCCGCGTCTCCTCCGCGGTCGGCTCGATGGGGTGGTGCTGCTCGGGCACGCAGTACATCGGCAGGTAGTGCAGGTTGCGCAGGCCGGCCAGCTCCAGCGCCCGCAGCGCGTAGCGCTCCTTGGTGAAGAACGCGTCGTAGGCCTCGACGCAGTCGAAGGGGATCATCCACAGCGGGTTGTCCGGGAAGAAGTTCAGGAAGCGCGTGTCGATCCGGGCCTTGACGCGCCGGATGAGGCCGGGGGTGACCGGCCCGCCCTTGATCACGAGCACGAGGTCCGGCCGCCACGCGACGCAGGCGCGCTCGAGACGGCGGAGGATGAAGATCTGGTAGGTGGCCTTGGTGCTGCGATTCTTGTAGAGCGGGTTATCGCGGCGGTAGGCGAAGGTCCGCACCTCGTGGCCCATGGCCACGAGCTCGTCGCGGAAGTCCATCCCCATCAACCCGGGACGGGCGAACGGCAGGACGATCAGCCAGCGCACGGGCGAAGCGTATCACACCGACGCCGCGCCTCAGGCGAAGGCGGGCCGCACTTCCTTCGCGAGCAGCTCCAGCTCGCGCATGATGTGGCGGTGGGGCATGCCGGGGAAGAACACCCGGCAGATCAGATGGGTCACCCCATACTCGCTGACGAAGGGCCGGAGCGCGCGGATGACCTGCTCGGGCCCGCCGATGAGGAAGCGGTTCTTCATGAGCCCGTCGAGATCGGTGGCGATGGAGGCGTCGATGAACGGATGCCGCCAGCCCCCCGCGTACTCCTTGCGGTACGAGATCATGATGTGCTTCTCGGCGAGCTCGCGCGCCTCGCGGTCGGTGTCGGCGATGATCACGTCGCGGGTGAGCGGCCACTCGGTGACCGGCGGCGTCCGGCCCGCCGCCTTCCGGTTGGCCAGGAACTGCTGCTTGCCCGCGAGCAGGCGGGCCAGGTCCGCGGTCGGCCCCGGGATCCAGTTGTCGGCGAGGGTGGCCGCCCGGCGCAGGGTGACGTCGCCCCACCCGCCGATCCAGACCGGAGGGTGCGGACGGCTGATGGACTTGGGCTCGAGGCGGCCCGTCACCTTGTAGTAGGTGCCCTGGTGGGACACCGACTCCTGGGTCCACAGGGCCTTCATGATCGCGAGCTGCTCCTCGAAGCGCGCGCCGCGCTTCTCGAGCTCGGCGCCGTAGAGGGCGAACTCGTCCGGCTTGTAGCCGATCGCGATCCCGAGCACGAAGCGCCCGCCCGACATCACGTCGAGCATCGCCGCGTCCTCGGCGAGCCGGACCGGGTGGTAGAACGGGGCCACCAGGATGTCGGTGCCGAGGCGCATGCGGGTGGTCCGCGTCGCGAAGCCCGCGAGCACCGGGAGCGGGGAGGGCCAGTAGTGATCGGTGACCGAGTGGTGCTCCTCCATCCAGACCGAGTCGAAGCCCAGCTCCTCCGCGCGCGTGACTTCCTCGAGCGCGTCGCGGTAGTAGTGCCCGCCCTCGATGGGGATGAAGCCGATCTGGAGAGGGGCCACCGCGCTACTTGTCGCTGGCCAGCTTGCCGTTCACGCCCCAGTTCGTCTTCTCGACGTCCTGGAAGACGATGTGCACCTGATCGGCGGTGGTCTTGCCGATCTTGACCATCGCGTCGGTGATGGCGGCGGTGATCTCGCGCTTCTGCTGGTCGGTGCGGCCGGCGTACCACTGGACGGTGATGTTGGGCATGGGAGCCTCCTCGGGGTGCGGCTACTTGAGTCGCCGCAGATCGTCGGGAAAGTTGGAGGTGAACGAGTAGGTCTTGACGACGCCGTCGGCGTTGAAGCGCACGATGAGATCCTTGCTGACCGCGATCGCGCCGTCGCGCTGGACGAACAGCCATCGCCAGGTCGGATCGCCGTTCTCGAAGCCGACCTGGTAGGGCTCGCCGAGCATCCGCTGGAGCCCCCAGCGATCGCTGCGGCCCGCCACGATCCAGCTCGCGTCGGGCGAGGGAAACTCGCGCCCGATCCTGACCGAGACACAGCCGGCGAAGAGAGCGAGCGCGACCAGACACACCAACCACCCGGGCGCGCGCATGCCGCGCAGTATGCCACCGGAGCCGCCGACGGCGCAACCGGCCGTCCGCTTGACGCGGGGGAGGTGCTACCATGCCGGGCGTGGACGCGTTCACCCCTGACGAGCGGCGCGCGCTCGCGCCCTACTTCACCGAGCTCGACGGCCCCGTCTTCGCCCTCGTCAACCTGCCGGAGGTGGTCAAGGGTGCCCTCTTCGCGCGCTACTCCCGCTCCGCCAAGTCCCTGCGCCGGCTCTTCCTCGACGAGTTCCTGGAGCGGGCCGAGGGAGCCCCGGGGGCCGGCGCCATCGGGACCACCCGCGCCGACCAGCTCTACGAGCGTGTGTTCAGCGAATACGGCGACGATTCGGTCGCCCAGCTCGGCGGCGTGCACCTGGCCTGCGAGGGCGCGTCCAACATCCTGACCAAGGTGCTCGAGTGGGGGCGGCTGATGGCCTATCTCGAGCAGTCCACCCGCTACGTGCCCTACACGGACCGACCGGACGGCCGCTGGAAGTATCACGTGCCCGCGGAGCTCGACGGCCACCCGCTGCGCGCGCGCTACCTCGAGGTCCTCGACCGCGCGTTCGAGACCTACGCGCGCTGGATCGATCCGATGCGCGAGTACTGGATGCGGCGCTTCCCCAAGCCGGAGGCGGATACCGACGCCGCGTATCGCATGACGATCCGGGCCAAGGCGCTGGACAGCCTGCGCGGGCTCCTCCCCGCGGCCACGCGCTCGAACGTGGGCGTCTTCGGAACCGGCCAGGGCTACGAGGCGCTCCTGCTCCGCATGCGGGCGCACCCCCTGCGGGAAGTCCGTGACTACGCCGACCTCATGCTCGCCGAGCTGCGGAAGGTCATCCCGGCCTTTCTGAAGCGCCTCGAGCGTCCGGAGCGGGGCGGGGTCTGGTCGCGCTATCTCGCGGAGACCGCCCTAGCGACCGCGGCGGTGGCGGCCCGCGTGCTCGACGGCATCGAGCCCGAGCCCCGGCCCGAGGTCACGCTCACCGACTGGGATCCGGACGGCGAGGTGAAGGTGGTCGCGGCCGCGCTCTACGCGGCCTCTCGGCTGCCGGACGACCAGCTCCTGGCGGTGGCGCGCAAGCTCGGCCCGGAGGAGCGGCGCCAGGTCCTGGAGGCCTACGTGGGCCGCCGCGAGAACCGACGCCACAAGCCCGGGCGCGCCTTCGAGCGCACCGTCTATCGCTTCGACGTGCTGGGCGACTACGGCGCGTTCCGCGACCTGCAGCGGCACCGACTCCTCACGATCGAGTGGCAGCCGCTCTCCACCCGCCACGGCCACGTGACCCCGGACGAGCTCGGTGACGCGGGCGTGCTGCCCGAGTGGACCCGCGTGATGGAGGAGTCCGCCGCGCTCCACGACGCGCTGGCCGCCCTAACCCCCGCGGTCGCCCCCTACGCGGTGGCCATGGCCTACCGGGTGCGCTTCTACATGGAGCTGAACGCGCGCGAGGCCATGCACGTGATCGAGCTGCGGACCGCGCCCCAGGGGCATCCGGCCTACCGGCGCATCTGCCAGGCGATGCACCGCCTCATCGGGGAGCAGG
This sequence comes from uncultured bacterium, assembly GCA_946479205.1. The sequence goes on from CAMLFJ010000058.1 coordinate 9,123, forward strand.
CCGGGCATCGAGCCCTGGCCGCGGCCATGGGCCACGCGGATCACTCGGGCGCGGAAGGCGGCCGCCTCGAGGCGGAGCGCGCTGCGGAGCGCCGGCGCGGCACGAGCTGACCGGCCCCGTCGTCCGGTAGTCGTCCACCCCGCTTGACTCGTGTCGCCGTCTCGTCGCATACTCCAGGTCTGGATAATTGGTCGACCGACCAACCAAGAACCTGGAGGCGTACCCGCGTGTCCCCCCGGCTCGGCATGGCCCCGCTACGGCGCGAGCAGATCGTCCGCGCCACCATCCGGTGCCTGGCCCGCGACGGCTACGCCGGCCTCACCATGAAGCGGGTGGCGGTGGAGGCGGGGGTGAGCCAGGGTATCCTCCACTACTACTTCCGCGACAAGGCCGCGATGCTGGCCGCCGCGGCCCGGCGCGTGACCGTGGATCTCGACCGCCGCGTGGCCGCCGAATCGCGCCGGGCCCGCGACGCGCGGGGGCGACTCCGGGCCGTGATCCGCGCGTGCCTGCGCACCGCGGTGGACAATCGCGACTTCTGGACCGTGTTCATCGAGTTCTGGGGCGAGGCTTTCCACGAGCGGCGGCTGGCCGCGGTGAACCGGCAGGCCTACGCGCGCGCCCGGCGCCTCATCGGCGCGGGCCTGGCCCGCGGCATCTCGGCCGGGGAGTTTCGCCGCATCGACGTGAAGGAGGCCGCGACGGTGGTGCTGGCCGTCCTCGACGGTCTCTCGCTCCAGGTCACCTTCGACCGCGGATTGATGACCCTGCCGCGAGCGGTCCGGGCCGCCGAGACCGTGCTCTTCCGCTACCTCGAGAATGGAGATCCAACATGACGATGCCGCCCGAACATGCCAAGGCCAAAGCCTACCTGCTCGAGAAGGGCACCCAGTCCCCGGTCGCCCAGATCCGCGAGCGGGTCGCCGACGCGTTCGCCGCGCTGGACGGCCTGCTGGACGGCGTCACCGAGAGCCAGGCTCGCCGGGCGCCCGGCGCGGGCGAGTGGAGCGTGCTCGACATCCTGGATCACCTGGTGGAGACGCATCCCCTGGCGCTCGAGGAGATGCGCGCGCTGCTGGAGAACCGCCATTCGCCGGTGAGCCCGATCCCGGCCGGGCTCCAGTCGGCCGATCCGGCCGCGCGCGGGTGGGAGGATCTGCGGGGCGAGCTGCGGCGCCTCCACGCCGAAGTGCTCGACGTGCTGGCGAAGGCGCCCGACCGGATGACCGCGGTCCGGGCACCCATCATCATGGTGATCAACACGCAGCAGGCCGACGGCGCCGTGACGCCGATGCAGTGGGTCGAGGAGTGCGACTGGAAGGCCTGCGCGATCATCTTCCGGCTCCACGAGCTCGATCATCTGGGCCAGGCGAGACGGAC
>CAMLFJ010000059.1 GCA_946479205.1 uncultured bacterium
GCCCAGGTACGCGCGCTGGGTGACCTGACCCGGAACGACGCTCGCGCGGTCCGCCGCGGGCGGCGGGTGGCGGTGCAGCACGATGGACTGCGGCCGAAGCGAGAAGCTCACGCGGCCCTCGAGCGCGGCCGGCTCCGGGAAGGCGCGCCGGGCGATCACGAAGCGGTCGAAGACGACCTCGTCGCCGCGGACCTGGCCCTCCAGCAGGTTGGTCCGCCCGATGAAGCCGGCCACGAAGCGCGTGCGGGGACGCGCGTACAGCGCGCGGGGGGCGTCCACCTGCTCGATCCGGCCCTGGTTCATGACCGCGATGCGGTCGGAGGTCACCATCGCCTCCGCCTGGTCGTGGGTCACGTAGACCGTGGTGATGTGGAACTCGTCGTGCAGCCGGCGGATCTCGTAGCGCATCTCCTCGCGCAGGTTGGCGTCGAGGTTGCTGAGCGGCTCGTCGAGCAGCAGCACCGCGGGCTGCACCACGATCGCGCGGGCCAGCGCCACGCGCTGCTGCTGGCCGCCCGAGAGCTCTTGCGGGTAGCGCGCGGCCAGGTGGCCCATCTGCACCACGTCCAGGATCTTGGCCACCCGGGTCTGGATCTCCGCCCGGGGCAGGCGCCGCACCTCGAGCCCGAAGGCCACGTTCTCCGCGACCGTCATGTTGGGCCAGATCGCGTAGCTCTGGAAGATCATCGACATGTTGCGCTTCTCGGGCGGGATCGTGGTGCCGGGCGAGGAGATCGTGCGCCCGTCCATCGCGATGGTGCCCTCGCTCGGGTCGAGGAAGCCCGCGATCATCCGCAGGGTGGTCGTCTTGCCGCAGCCCGACGGCCCGAGCAGCGAGACGAACTCGCCGGGCGGAAGCGTCAGGTTGAAGCGGTCAACCGCGGTCACGCTGCCGAAGCGACGGCTCACGTCGGTGAGGACGAGACGGCTCACGTGGCGGTCCTCCTCAGGAGGAAATCGCGGCCGACCAGGCGGAAGCCCACCAGCACCAGCGCCACCGTGACCACGACCAGGATCAGGCCCATCGAGGAGAGCACCTCGAAGTTGCCCTCGTCGCTCTTGTCGAAGAGCAGCACCGAGAGCACCTGGGTGCCGGTGGTGTAGAGGAAGATCGCGGAGGAGAGCTCGCGGGTGGCCGGAATGAAGACCAGGATGAAGGCCCCGGCCAGCCCGCGGCGGAGCAGGGGGATCACCACGCGGCGCAGGGCCAGGAGCCGGCTGCCGCCCAGGATGCGCGCGGCGTCCTCCAGCTCCGGGTTGATGCTGCGCAGCGCCGCGTCGCTGTTGGTGTACGCGATCGGCAGGAAGCGGGTGGCGAAGGCCAGGATCAGGATCCACGCGGTGCCGTAGAGCACCAGCGGCTTCGTGGTGTAGGCCGCGTAGAAGCCGATCGCGAGCACGATGCCCGGGATCACGAAGGGCGCCATCGCCACGTAGGTGAGCACCCGCCCGAACGGCACCAGGCGCCGGGCCACGATGTAGGCGATGGCCAGCGCCAGGATCAGGGCGATGATCGACGCGGCTCCCGCGTAGACGAAGGTGTTCACGGTGGCCGCGCGGGTGGCGGTCTGGTCGAAGAGCACGAAGCGCAGGTTACGCAGGGTCACGTTATCGAAGGAGAAGCCGCGACCCCAGGCCCGCGCGAAGGCGGCCTGGAGCACCACCAGCATCGGCATGAAGAACGAGAGCGAGGTCACGAAGAGGCAATAGCCGAGCAGGGGCCAGCGCCAGCGGCCGAGGCGCACCATGCGCCGCTCGCCGCCCTTGCCGGTCAGCGCCACGAAGCCCTTGCGCGCGATGATCCGGTACTGCAGCCAGAACAGGAAGACGGTGATCAGCAGGAGCGGCATCGCGTAGGCCGCGGCCACCTGCACGCGGGGCGGGAACTCGAACATCTGCCAGAGGGTGGTGGTCATGACCTGGAAGCGCGCGGGCAGGGCGATCAGGGCGGGGGCGCCGAAGAGCGCGATGGCCTCGAGGAACGACACGATGAACGCGCCCATGATCGCGGGCAGGGCCAGCGGCAGGGTCACCCGGAGCGTGGTGCGGAGGGCGCCCGCGCCGAGGGTGCTGGCCGCGTCCTCCATCTCGGAGGAGATCAGGTCGAGCGCGGAGCGGGTGAACACGAACATGTACGGGAACGAATAGCAGGCGATGACCAGGACCAGGCCGGTCATGCTGTAGACGTTGAAGGGCCCGGCGCCCGCGCCGGTGAGTCCGGTGTAGATGCGGTTGAGCCAGCCCGCGTTGGGCCCGGCCATCAGGATCCAGGCCACCGCGCCCAGGTAGTTCGGCATGATGAACGTGCCGAGCACCGCGGCCCACACCAGGCCCTTGCCGGGCATGTCGGTGCGGGACACCGCCCACGCCATCGGCACCCCGAAGACGGTGCAGACCACCGCCACCGCGAGCCCGATCACGAGGGAATTGATGAGCGCCTCGACGTACCGCCAGCGCCCGTAGGCCGCCGCGTAGTTGTCGAGCGTGAACGCGCCGGTCTCCGGGTGCTCGAAGCTCGCCCACAGGAGACGGGCGAGCGGATTGACCACGAGCAGCAGCAGCAGCGCGATCAGCAGCAGCCAGACGACGAGCGACTTGTCGAAGGACCGGTCAGATGCCAAAGGTCTCGCGGAAGAGCTCCTTGACCTCGGGGATGCCCTTCTCGATCTCGACGGGAGTCGGCCGGATCGTCTTCACGTCCGCGATGGACCTGGCCCCCGCCATCGGCTTCACGTGCTTGTTCACCGGGTCCTGGTGCTGCGACACCATCACGTCGTTGCCCTCGCGGCTCAGCAGGTACTCCATGAAGAGCTTGGCCGCGTTGGGCGCGGGGGCGTTCTTGACGATGCCGGAGGCCGAGACCATCAGGACCGCGCCGTCCTCCGGGTAGACCACCGCGAGCGGGTTGCCCTTGGCCTTGCTCTCGAGCGTGGTGGCCGACGGGCCCGCCGCCACGATCGACTCCTTGGCGTTCAGCATGGTCACCGTGTCGTTGATCGAGCGGCCGATCCGCGGCTTGTTCAGCTCGAGCTTCTTGAAGTAGTCCCAGCCGTAGAGCTTCTTCATCTGCACGACCCAGGTGCCCACGTAGCCGCTGAAGCCGGGATGGCCGATCGAGACCTTGTTCTTCCACCGGGGATCGGCGAGGTCGGTCCACTTCTTCGGAGCCTCCGAGGCGGAAACCACGCTGGTGTTGTAGGTGATCAGGACGAGGCCGGCCGCGGTGGCGGTGAAGAGGTCGTCCGGATCGTTGAAGGAGCGGAAGGCGTCCACCAGCTCGGGCAGGTTCTTGGGCTTGTAGGGCTGGAGCCACCCGTCCTGCTTCATCTTGGTGTAGTGGCTCTGGTCGGTGGAGCTGATCACCGAGGCCTGCGCGATGCCCGCCTTCTGGTCCTGGGCCAGGCGCTGGTAGGCGACCTGGGCGGTGGTGCGGATGTAGTTGCACTTCACGCCCGGGTACTTCTTCTCGAAGCCCTGGCAGAGCGCGGCCGCGGTCTCCGAGTTGTAGTGCGCGGTGTACCAGGTGAACTCTTTCTCCTTCTTGGCCGCCTCGTGGAGCGCCTTCTCACCGTCGAAGGCCGGGGCGGGAGCCGCCGGGCCGAGCGCGAGCGTGACGACGAGAGCCGCGAGGAGCGCCTGCCAGGTAGCCGTCATGAGTCGTACCCCCGTTCGAGAACCGCGTGGCTGCGGGGACCCATCGGCGCCACGCCGAAGGTCCGGTGAAGCCGCCCGAGCATGATGAAGGCGCCGGTGATGAGCCCCAGCTCCACCAGCTCGGCGTCGGTGAAGAGAGCGCGCATTCCGGTCATGAACGCGTCATCGATCGTGGTGTGATTCACCGCGAGCTTCTCCGCGAACGCGAGCGCGGCGCGCTCGCGCTCCGTGGTCTCCGCCTGCCCGGCCAGCTTCGGGAGCAGGTCGAGGTACAGCCCGGGCGCCCTCTCCGAGGGCTCGCGCGCGGTCGCTCAGCGCGCGCATTCGTTGAGCGCGGCGATCTTCAGGCGCACCAGCTCCTTCAGCGCGAAGGGGAGCTGCCCGCCGTACTTGGCCGGCCGGTAGAAGCGCAGGAAGGCGGCGAAGAGCTCGGGGCAGTGGCCGTAGACGCCGTACATCTCGTCGCCCGAGGCTAGGGCCATGCGGCGGAGCTCGGGATCGGCGATCGCGTCGGGCCGCCGGATCTCCAGGCGCGCCATCGGCTAGCGCCCGGTGAAGCGGGGCGCGCGCTTTTCCACGAAGTGGGCGACGCCCTCCTTGAAGTCCTCCGCGCTGAAGCTCTTTTCCATCTCCTCGTTGCCCACCGCGGTCGCCTCGGCCAGGCTCTGGAACTGGGCCTCCCAGATCTGGCGCTTCATGACCCGGAGCGAGCGCGGCGAGACCAGGTCGGCGAGCTCGCGGGCGTAGGCGCGCACGTCCTCCTGGAGCGTCGCGGCCGGCTTCACCTGGGCGACCAGGCCCATCGCGAGCGCCTCCGCCGCGGTGATCTTGCGCGCGGAGAGGAGCAGGTCGAGGCCGTGCTGCAGGCCCACCAGGCGGGGCAGCATCCAGCTCACCCCGTGCTCGGCGATGAGCCCGCGGCGCGAGAACGCGGTGGTGAAGACCGCGGTGTCGGCCGCGATGCGCAGGTCGCAGTAGAGGGAGACCACCAGGCCGAGCCCGGCGGTGGCGCCGTTCAGCGCCGCGATGATCGGCTTGGGCACCATCGGGAAGTAGGCGTAGGGGCCGCGGAAGTCGGCGCGCACGGCCGGGTCGCCGGCGGCCGCCGGCCCGCGCTCGGCCGCCGCGTCGCCCGGCTCCTGCCGGCCCGCGCCCACGATGCCCGAGAGCAGCTGCATGTCCGCGCCCGCGCAGAAGCCGCGGCCGGCGCCGGTCAGCACGATCACGCGCACCGCCTCGTCGCGCGCGGCCTCGTCCATGGCCTGGCGCACCTCGCGCCCCATCACCGCGGTCCACGCGTTCAGCTTGTCGGGACGGTTCAGGGTGACGGTGGCGACGCGGTCCTTCACCTCGTACAGGATCTGCTCGTAGCCCATGGGGAGCGCTCCCTCGCGCGTGACGTGCCCCGCATGATAGCCCACGGGGTCAGGTCTTGAAATACGACATTTCGACGCGCATTTCGCGGGGTCAGGTCTTACATTCCGACATTTCGACGCGGTGCGATGTCGTATTTCAAGACCTGACCCCAGCCTAGCGGGACTCTCGGTCGATGGCGGGGCCGGCTACGAGGGAGACGATGGCGACGAGGGCGGAGAGGGCGGCGAAGACGGCCCAGGCGACCGCGTAGGAGTCGGAACCCTCGAGCAGGAGGCCGAAGACGGGCGGGCCCACCAGGAGGCCGAGCACGATGGCGGCGAAGGCCACGCCGCTCAGGAGCCCGGACTGGTCGCGGCCGCCGGCCTCCACGCTGATCACGAAGAAGATGCCGACCCAGCCGTAGGCGCCGACGCCGGTGGCGAAGGCGAGGCCGCCCGCGAGGCCGGCCGAGGAGGCGGGCCAGACCGCGTAGACCGCGAAGATGACCGCGCCGACGGCGCCCGTGAAGGCGAGCCAGAGCGAGCGGCGCCCCGCGGCCCACCGATCGCTCGCCGCGCCCAGGACGAGACGGGAGACCGCGCCACCGGCCTGCGAGGCGGCGACGAGGAGCCCGGCGCCGATCTTGTCGAAGCCGAGCCCCTGGATCGTGAAGAGCGGCAGGTAGCTCAGCACCGCGCCCTGGACCATGCCGAGCACGAGGCCGGTGGCGAAGAAGATGACCAGCGCGGGCCGGCGCGCCCACCACCAGGTGGACGCCGGCTCGCCCGCGCCGGCGGTGATCGAGGCCTCGCGCCGGCCCGCGTGGAACGCGCCCAGCGGTCGCCAGCCGAGGGCCACCGGCACCGCGACGATCAGCGCGCACGCGCCGACCGCGTAGCGCCAGCCCAGCGTGGCCGCGATCGCGGGCAGGACAAGGGCGGCGACCAGCCCGCCCAGCGTGAGCCCCATCTGCTTCACGCCCATCGCGATGCCGCGTTCGCTCACCGGGAAGACGTCCATGATGGCCTTGCCCAGCGCCGGGTTCACGACGCTCCAGCCGCTGCCCGCGACGAAGAGACAGAAGAGGAAGGCGAGGAAGCCCGGCGCGACCGCGGCCGCGAGCAGCCCGATCGACGCCACCGCGAGGCCGCTCAGGAACGACGGGCGCACCCCGAGCCGATCCGCGAGGCGGCCGCCGGGCAGCGAGAACAGGAGCCCGGAGAGATAGATGGACGGGACGAGGAACGCGACCTGGAAGCGCGTGAGCCCGAGCCCTTCCACGAGGCTCGGGGACAGGGGCGAGATGCCGAGCATGCCGAACGCGCCCGCCCCGTAGGACAGGGTGAGGACGGTCAGCAGGCGCCAGCGCGTGGACAGCGCGGGCGCGGCCGGCGCGGGCTCGCTCACCGGATCCAGCGCCAGATCTGCTCCGGGGTGATCGGCAGCGAGCGGACCACCACGCCCAGGTGGGCGAGCGCGTCCTCGACCGCGTTCGCGACCGCGGCGGGGCCGGGGATCGCGCCGCCCTCGCCCACGCCCTTGGCCCCGAGCGGGGTCACCGGCGAGGGATGCTCGAGCCGGTCCACCTCGATGAGCGGCACGTCCACCGAGGTGGGCTTGAGGTAGTCCATGAACGTGGAGGTGAGGAACTGCCCCTGCGCATCGTAGCGGAACTCCTCGAGCAGCGCGGCGCCGATGCCGTGCGCGGTCGCCCCGTGCACCATGCCCTCCACGATCAGCGGGTTGAGCTCGCGCCCGCAGTCGTGCACCACGAGATACCTGAGGATCTTCACGAGCCCGGTGCGCGGGTCGATCTCGACCAGGCAGCAGTGCGCGGCGTTGGAGAAGACGAGCTGCGAGCGCACCCGGCGCTCGCCGTCGATCGGCCGGGCGAGCGGGTTCTGATGGGCGTGCCGCGCCTCGAGCCCGGGCTCCTCGCCGGGCGGCAGGCCGAGCACGTCGGCGTAGGCGGTGCGCGCCAGCTCCGCGAAGCCGAGGCGCCGGTCGGGCGCGCCGCGCACCGCCACCGCGCCCCCGCCCAGCTCGAGATCGGCGACCGCGGCCTCCAGCCGGTGCGCGGCGATGCGCAGCAGCTTGGCCCGCACGCGCGCGGCCGCGCCCACCACCGCGCCCACGTCGGTGACCGAGAACTTGTTGGAGTAGTTGCCGGAGAGATAGAGCCAGGGCGTGGTCGTCGAGTCGAAGCCGCGGGCCACCGTGATCGCGTCGGGAGTGAGGCCGAGCTCGTCGGCCACGATCTGGGCGAGGACGGTCTCGTAGCCCTGCCCGCTCGGCGGGTCGCCGAGCGACACGCGCACGTGACCGTCGGGCTCCATGCGTACCATCGCCGCCTCCGCCGAGCCCGACGCGGCCCGGCGCCCGGTGACGATCTCGTAGGACGCCAGGTTGGTGCCCGCCGGCTCCACCGACGTGGCGAGGCCGATGCCGAGCAGCCGCCCGTCCTTTCGGGCCGCGGCCTGCTCGCTTCGGCGCGCCGCGTAGCCGAACCGCTCGAGGGCGAGCCGCAGGGTGGCCGGGTAGTCGCCGCTGTCGTATTGCGCGCCGGGCGGGGTGGTGTACGGCATCTGGGCGGCGGTGACGTAGTTGCGCTGGCGCAGCTCGGCCGGATCCAGACCGAGGCGCCGGGCCAGCAGCGCCATCGCGCGCTCGATCGCGAAGCACATGAACGGTTTGCCGATGCCGCGATTGGCCCCGCTCGGGCACTTGTTGGTCAGCACGGACCAGGCCTCGTAGCGCACCGCGGGGATCCGGTAGCCGTTGGCGATGTTGCCGAGCTTGATCAGGTTGTGCTGGGTCGGGGTGATGAGGTTCTTGCCCTCGTCCGCGATGTCACGCACCGACAGCGCCAGCACGGTGCCGTCGGCGCGGTAGGCCAGCTCCACGTCCATGATCCCGTTGCAGGCGTGCATGAGCGCGGTGAGGTTCTCGATCCGGTCCTCGATCCACTTCACCGCCCGCCCGCTCTGGCGCGCGAGGAGCGCGCAGATCAGCAGGTAGGCCGGGCGGCGCTTGTTGCCGAAGCCGCCGCCGATGTCCGGGCACGAGAGCCGCACGCGGGCCTGGGGCACCCCGAGCGAGGCGGCCAGCACCGAGATCGTGAGGCCCGGCCTCTGATCGTTGGTCCAGAACTCGAAGACGCCGGTGCCCGCGTCGTACTCCGCGATGGCGCCGAAGGTCTCGAGCGGGGTGGAGGCGTAGCGCTGGATCGTGAACCGCTCGCGGAGCACGCCGTCCGCGCGGGCCAGGGCGTCGTCGACCGGGCCGTAGGTGAGCGTGTCGTGCCAGATCACGTTGGTGTTGAGCTGCGGGTAGAGGAGCGGCGCGTCCGGCGCGATGGCGGCCTCGGGATCCACCACCGCGGGCAGCGGCTCGTACTCCACCCGGATGCGCTCGAGCGCGTCCTCGGCGGTGGCGCGATCGACCGCGGCCACCGCGGCCACCGGCTCGCCCACGTAGCGCGCGCGGTCCACCGCCAGGCAGTAGTCGGGCACCGCCGCGGTGGTGGGGATGAGCGGGCGGATCGGGCCGGAGCGCGCGGCGGCGTCCGCGCCGGTCAGGACCGCGAAGACGCCGGGGAGCGCGGCCGCCTCGCGCGTGTCGATCGCGACGATGCGCGCGTGGGCGTGCGGGCTGCGCAGCATGGCCGCGTGGAGCATGCGCGGGCGGCCGAGATCGTCCACGAAACGGCCGCGGCCGGCCACCAGGCGCGCGTCTTCCTTGAGCGGCACCGGCCGCCCGACCCAGCCCGTGCCGGGCTCGTGGCTCACGCGCGGGCTCCCGGCGCGCGCCCGGCCACGGTCTGCTCCACCGCGCGCACGATGTTGACGTAGCCGGTGCACATGCAGAGGTTGCCGGAGATCGCCTCGCGGATGGTCTCGGTGGAGGGCGTCGGCTCCTGGGCCAGCAGCTCGGTGACGGTCACGATCATCCCGGGCGTGCAGAAGCCGCATTGCATGGCGTGGCAGACGCGGAAGGACTCCTGGAGCGGGCTCAGGTTCTCGGCCGGCGTGAGCCCCTCGATCGTGGTGACCGCGCGGCCGTCGAGCTGCGCCGCGAAGAGGAGACAGCTCCGCGCGCTCCGGCCGTCCACCAGCACCGTGCAGGCGCCGCACACGCCGTGCTCGCAGCCCACGTGGGTGCCGGTGAGCCCGAGGTCTTCACGAAGGAAGTCGGCGAGCGAGCGCCGCGCCTCGACCACCTGCGTCACCGGACGATCGTTGACGGTGAGGAGCACCGTGATCCGCTCGCTCGGCTCGGTCATCAAGGGCGTTCCGCGAGCCGCGCGGCCGCCAGGAGCAGGGCGCGCTCGACGAGCACGGTGGCCAGGTGCCGCCGATACTCGGCGGAGCCGTGCACGTCGCTCGGTGGATCGCAGTCGGCGCCGGCGGCCGCGCCGGCCCGCGCCGCGCTCCCGGCGTCGATCGGCCCACCGGCCAGCGCACGCTCCGCGCCCGTGAGCCGGAGCGGGCGATCCCCCACGCCGAACCCCACCAGCCGCACCTCCCCCTCTCCCCCGAGAGGAGGAGAGGGCAGGGTGAGGGGGCGGCGCATGTGCACGACGGCCGCCACCCCCGCCAGCGCAAAGTCCCCCGGACGCCGCGCGATCTCGACGAACCCCCAGCCCGGCGGTGGCGCCGGGATCTCGATCGCGGTCAGGATGTCGGCGGGCTCGAGCGCGGTCGTCAGCAGGCCGCGGAAGAACACGTCCGCCGCCACCTCGCGCGCCCCGCGCGGGCCCGTGATGTGGACGCGCGCGTCGAGGGCCAGCAGCGCCGCGGGCAGCTCCGCGGCGGGATCGGCGTGCGCCACGCTCCCGCCGAGCGTGCCCTGGTTCCGGATCGCCGCGTGGCCCACGTGGCGCGCGGCCTCGGCCAGGAGCGGGGCGCGCTCGCGCACCGCCGGCGAGGCCGCCAGCTCGGCGTGGCGCGTGAGCGCGCCGAGGCGGATCCCGCCGTCGGGGAGCGGCGTGATGCCGGTCAGCTCGCGCAGGCCGTTGACGTCCACCAGGACCGCGGGCCGCACGAGGCGCATGTTCAGCATCGGGACCAGGCTCTGCCCGCCGGCCAGCAGCTTGGTGTCGCCGGGCGCGGCGGCCAGGAGCGCGGTCGCCTCCGCCAGGCTGCTCGCCCGCGCGTAGCGGAACGGAGCCGGCTTCATGTGCTACCTTCGGGACCCGAGCCGTCAACCATCACCCGCGGCAGGACCCCATGAGGAGCCCCATGAAGATCCATCATCTCTACGTGGACAAGCAGGGCGAGTCGCATTTCGAGGACATGGAGATCCCGTACACCGAATCGGGCCGGGCCGGGAAGCTGTCGGCGCGGCTCCCCGCGACGGGCATCATCTTCAGAGAGGTGGCGCCCGACTACGATCTCGACTGGCACCCGGCGCCACGGCGGCAGTACATCATCAACCTCGACGCGGGCGTGCAGATCACCGCGAGCGACGG
>CAMLFJ010000060.1 GCA_946479205.1 uncultured bacterium
GTACTTGGCGAAGATGCGCAGGCCGTTGCCCGACTTCTCGGCCTCGCTGCCGTCCGGGTTCAGGATGCGAAGCCCGAAGTCCGCGCCCGCCCACGCGGGCACGAGGAGCAGGATGCCGTCCGACCCCACGCCCCAGTTGCGATCGCAGATGCGCGTCACCTGCCCCGGGTTGAGCGGGGACGGCAGATCGGCGCCGTTGATGACGATGTAGTCGTTGCCGAGCCCGTGGCCCTTCACGAAGGGGATCATGCGAGGCATCATACCGTTCGGAGCCCGCGCAGCCAATCGCGCAGGCGCTCCGGCCCTCGGCGCACGTCGCAGGGCAGCCGGTCCCCCCACTTCTCGACGAAGCGCGCCAGGGCCGCCCGCCGCTGGGCCAGGTCCTCGCGCGGCGCCACCGGTGCGTGCTCGGCCGTCCGCGTGCCCCCACCGCGATGCACGAAGGGCGCGTTCACGACCGCGCAGCGCAGGCCCAGCTCTCGCACCGCGAAGGAGAGGTCCCGGTCGTACCCGTGGAAGAAGCCGTAGCGCTCGTCGAAGCCACCCACCGCGTCCAGCACGTCGCGGGCGAGGAAGAGGCAGACCCCGTCCACCACCGCCACCTCGACCCGCGGGGCGCGAAGGGTCGGCGCGTCCTCGAGGCAGTGCACGATCGTCCGACCCACGTACCGCCCGTCGCGCCGCACGCGCCGCACGCCGTAGAGGCCGGCCAGCCCGATGCGCGCGGACGAGGCCGCCACCGCCTCCTGCAGGCGCTCCAGCCAGCGCGGGTCACGCACCTCGGTATCGTTGTGCAGAAAGCAGAGTAGGTCCCCGGTGGCGAGCTCCGCGCCCTGGTTGAGGGCCCGGATCAGCCCCACGTTCTCGTCGTTACGCAGGTACCGCAGCGGCCGCGCACGCGCGAGCCGGTCGAGGTAGTCCACCGTCTCGTCGTCGGAGGCATTGTCCACGACGCAGAGCTCGAAGGGGCCGCGGGTCGCCTGGAGACTCTCCACGCACGCGCGGGTGAGCGCGGGCTGGTTGTGCACCACCAGCACCACGCTCGTCGTCACGGCCGCCACGGGAGGCCCGGGGGCCGGCCCGGCGGCCGCCTACCGCTCGGAGAGCGGAACGTACTTCAGGTCGAGCGCGCCCGAGTAGTCGGAGCGGGGCCGGATGAGGCGGTTGTTGCCGTGCTGCTCGAGCACGTGCGCGGCCCACCCCGCGATCCGGCTCATCGCGAAGATGGGCGTGAACTGGTCGGTGGAAATCCCCATCGCCGCGTAGGCCGCGCCCGAGTAGAGATCCACGTTCGGGAAGATGTGCTTCTCGCCGCCGACCACCCGGACCATCGTGTCGAGGATCTCCACCTTGCGGGTGTCGCCCACCTGCTGCCCCAGCTCCAGGGCCAGCCGCTTGAGGTGCTTCGCCCGCGGGTCCTCCACCCGGTACACGCGGTGGCCGAAGCCCATGATGCGCGCCTTGTCGGTGAGCGCCTTGCGGATCCACGCGTCGGCCTTGGCCGGGTCCTTGATCTTCTCGACCATGAGCATGACCTGCTCGTTCGCCCCGCCGTGCAGCGGGCCCTTGAGGGCGCCGATGCCGGACACCGCGGCCGAATGCAGATCGGACAGGGTGGCCGCGGTCACGCGGGCCGCGAAGGTCGAGGCGTTGAACTCGTGGTCGGCGTGGAGGATCAGGGCGGTGTCGAAGGTCTTGGCGGCCAGCGGGGTGGGCTTCCGGCCGCTCATCATGTAGAGGAAGTTACCGGCGAGGTTGAGCTTCGGGCTCGGGGCGATCGGCGCCTTGCCGCGGCGGATGCGCTCCCACGCCGCGACCAGCGTCGGGAGCTGCGCGGTGAGGCGCAGGGACTTTCGAAGCGTGGCCTCGCGGCTGTTGTCGGCCGCGTCGGGATCGAACGAGGAGAGCGCCGACACCCCGGTGCGCAGCACCTCCATGGGGGTCGTCTTCTTGGGCAGCAGCTTGAGCATCGCGAGGAGCTTCGGCGGAAGCTTGCGGTTCGCGGTCGAGGCCAGGGCCTTCAGGTGCGCGTCGAGCTCCTTCCGCGACGGGAGCCGCCCCTGCCAGAGGAGGTAGGTCACCTCCTCGAAGGTCGAGTGGGCCACCAGATCGTCCACGTCGTAGCCCCGGTAGATGAGCCGGCCCTTGTGACCGTCGATGAAGCAGATCTCCGACGGAGAGACGACGACGTCCTCGAGACCAGCCTTCAGGGGATTGACCACGGCGTCCGTCATGGCTCTCTCCGGTTCTCCTTGGGGGGCAGATGGAAACGACTCCTTCTACCATACGCCCCCGGTGACTTCAAGGCGGGCCCCCCGTACACTGCGCGTCGTGCGCGAGTCACGTCCCCCCACCGCGGAGTCGGTCGTCGACTTCTACGACCGTCATCCCATCAACGAGGTCCAGGTGCTGGAGTCCGCGCGCGCGCAGAGCGGTTGCGCCGGGAGACCGCTCGAGCCGGAGGATCTGTGGTCGTGGGATCAGGATCACTACGGCGGGCTCGGGGCCGTGGAGATGCTGGCGCGACGCGCCGCGATCGTCCCGGGCATGGCCGTGCTCGACGTCTGCGCCGGCCTGGGCGGGCCGGCGCGCTTCCTGGCGCACCGATTCGGCGTCCGCGTCACCGGCGTGGACCTGACCCACTCACGCTGCGCGGCGGGGGCCCGGCTCACCACCCTCGTCCGCCTGGGCCCCCGGGTGCGTCTCCTGCGGGCCGACGCGCAGGTCCTCCCCTTCCGGGCGCGCGCGTTCGACGCCGCGGTCAGCCAGGAAGGCCTCCTGCACGTCCCGGACAAGGCGGAGGTCCTCCGGGAATGCGCGCGGGTCCTCAAGCTCGGGGCGCGCCTGGCCTTCAGCGACTGGGTCGCGCGGCCGCGCCTCGAGGACAACGAGCGCCGCCGGCTCGAGGAGTGGATGGCCGCGGTCACGCTCCAGAGCATCGACGGATATCGCGAGCTGCTGGCGCGGGCCGGGTTCGCGCGGGTCGAGGCGGAGGATCTCTCCACGGAGTGGATCGGCATCCTGGGCGAGCGGCTGCGCATGTACCGCGCCTTGCGCGAGCACACCGTCGCCCGCTTCGGGCAGGCGCGCTACGACGAGTACAACCAGCTCTACGCGTTCTTCGTGGGGCTGGTGGAAGCGGGGAAGCTGGGCGGCGCGCGGTTCAGCGCAACAGCCGATCGAGCGCTTTCTTGAGCTCCTTCGACTCCTTGATCCGCACGTCGGTGGGCACGATCGTGAGCGCACCGGGTCCGCCCGCCACCCGCGCCTTCACCCGGTTGCCGCCCTGGGTCACCAGCACATCCATCGCGGTGCGCCCGTCCACCAGACCATAGGTCCCCGCCCCGGTCAGCCGCAGGTCGCGCGCCTGGTAGACGAGATCCTCGGTCCGAGCCACCCCGTTGGTGATCGTATAGCTCGCGGTGATCGAGTCGAAGCTGAGCGGGGAGCCCGCGGCCGGCCGGCTCCCGCGGCGCCCGCCCTCGAGCGTGCCGGACACCAGGTCGGTCAGCGCGAGGGCCTGGCCGAGCGCGTGCAACAGGTCGGGGCCGATGACACGGCCCGCCCCGATGTGGACCTGCCCCGAGCCGTTGAGGCTCGGCAGGGCGTCCGGCAGGCGCAGGCTGGCCTCGCCGGTCAGGTCCAGCGGCCCGGTCACCGCGTTGCGCTGGCAGAGGTAGTCGACCAGCACCGGCTCGAGCTGCATGCCCTTGACCGTGATATCGCGCAGCGTGGCGACGCGCGGCGGGCCCGGCGAGAAGGTCAGACGAAAGCTCACCGTGCCCTTGGCCACCTTGCTCTGCACCGCCTGGCTCTCGAGCTGGGCCGGGGTGTAGAGCAACGGCACCCGGACGTCGTCCAGCGTCAGCGTCCGTCGTTTCGGCTCGAGACAGTGCGGCTGCTGCGCGGACACCGTGAGCCGCTCGAAGGCGACGGCCCCGGTAGCGGTCAGGCGCGCCGCGGTGCCCGATACCTGGACGCGCCCCTTGAGTGGCCCGGACACGCTGGGCGTCGGCACGAACAACGCGGCCGCAGGCGCGACGTCACGGCTCTCGATATCCACGGTGGCCTTGACCTGGCCGTCGCCCAGGGGGCGCCCGGGAGCCACGCTGACCGTCGCCTCAGCGATGGTCAACTTCACGTTACCGGGCTGGGCCTGGGCGTTCCCGCTGATCCGGAACGCTTCCCCGGCGGCCGCCTGGGTCACCGTGACGTCGATGGCGTCGACCGTGAACTGGGCGCTCTTGGCGCCCGCCTTCTGGTAGTCGATCGCTCCCTTGACGATGCGCACGCGCGAGAGCAGCACCGCGCTCGCCGCGGCGACGCCGGGGCGACTGGTGCCCACGCGCGGCGGGCCGGTCGGCGCGGGCGGCGCGCCGCCGCCGAGCGTGGCCACGTTCAGTCGCCCCGCCGCGTCCTCCACCACGTGGATGCGGGGCTCTTCCAGCGTGAGGTCGGCCAGCTCCACCCGCCCCTGCAGCAGCGGCCGGATGCGGATGCGCATGCGGCCCTCGGTCACCGTGATGAACGGCCCCGGCCCGAAGCTCGGGTCCTCGGCGACCTGGAGCCCGCGCAGCTTGACGGTCGGCAGCGGCAGCGCGGAGATGGAGAGCCCCTGGAACTTCACAGGCCGCCCCAGGGCGTGCGAGGCGGCCTGCGCGGCGTAGGTCTGGACCGCGGGCGTGTCGAGCAGCAGCGGCAGCGCGAGCAGGGCGCCCAGCACGAGCACCACCACCACCGCGAGCCCGACGAGGGCCCACTTCAGCATGGAGCGATCATGGGAGCAGGAGGATCTTCCCCGTCGTCTTGCGGCCCTCGAGCTGGCGATGGGCCTCGGCGGCCTGCTCCAGCGGGAACTGATGCTCCACCCGCAGCTTCACCTTTCCGTCACGGATCCATCCGAGCAGCTCGGTGGAGCGCTGCATCAGCTCGTCGCGGGTGGCGATGTGGTGGTTGAGGCTCGGGCGGGTGATGAAGAGCGAGCCGCCCGCATTCAGGCGCTGCAGATCGAGCGGCGGGACCGGGCCGCTCGCCGCGCCGAAGAGGGCCATGAGGCCGCGCGGCCGCAGGCAGCTGAGCCCCTTGTCGAAGGTGCTCGCCCCGACCCCGTCGTAGACCACGTCCACGCCGCGGCCGCCGGTGATGCGCTTCACCTCGGGCTCGAAGTCCTGCTTGGTGTAGAGGATCACGTGGTCGGCGCCGGCCGCCTTCGCCAGGGCCGCCTTCTCCTCGGTGGACACGGTGCCGATCACGGTCGCGCCGCGCATCTTGGCCATCTGGCAGAGGAGCAGCCCCATCCCTCCCGCGGCGGCCTGCACCAGCGCGGTCTCGCCCTTCTTGAGCGGCCAGGTGGAGGTGACGAGGTAGTGGGCGGTGAGCCCCTGGAGCATCGCGGCGGCACCGTCCTTGAACGTGAGCTTGTCCGGCAGGGCCACCAGGCGGTCCGACGGCACCGCGAGCATCTGGGCGTACGAGCCGATCACGCCGGTCCACGCGACCCGATCCCCGACCTTGACGTCGGACACGCCGGGGCCGACCGCGGTCACGGTCCCCGCGCCCTCCATGCCCGGAGTGAGCGGCAGCGGAGCCTTGTAGGCGCCGGTGCGGAAGTAGACGTCGATGTAGTTCACGCCGCAGGCCTCGAGCTTCACCTGGGCCTGGCCGGCCGCGGGCGCGGGGGTCGCCATCTCCTCCAGCTTCATGCTCTCCGGACCACCCGGAGCGTGGACGCGAATCGCCTTCATGGCTTGGTCCTCCTCAGACCTTCAGCACGGTGCGCAGCTCGGTCACCACGTCCTGGCGTTCCATGAATCGCGCCAGCTCGGTCATGTGCTCGTCGAAGAACACGAACACGGGAATCGTGCGGTAGAGGCCCCGCTTCAGGTACTGGTCCATCACGTCCGGGTTGGCGTCGCGCAGGAAGACCCGCATCTCCACGTCGGGCGCCCCCTCCACCAGCCGGGCGAGACCGGGGAAGCCCACGAGGGCGTCGCCGCACCAGTCCTCGGTGATGACCAGGATCTTGAGCTTGCGCGCGCGGATCGCCTCCCGATCGGCGGACGTGAGCTCGGTCGCGGCCATGCGCTGCTCGAATCGCTCCTTGTTGCTGCGCATCTGCGCCAGGTAGGCGGCGAAGGTCATGCCCTGCGCGAATCGTTCCGGGGTCACCGTCGAGGGCTCCTTTCCGCTTCTAGCGCATGGTGGAGAGATCGACCGTGAACTTCGCCACGAGCTTCTCGTCGCCGTTCCGCACCAGGAGCGTGACGGTCGCCCGCGGATCCAGCCCCTCGGCCGGAAACACGTAGAGGCACCGCGCGGTGAACTGGCCGTCCTCGCCGCGCAGCGCGGTGCGCTCGTTCTGGGTGAAGGAGGCCTTGATCTCCTGCTGGCGCGCCACCAGCGCGGGGGTGTAGAAGCGCGCGAAGTCGATCTTGCCGCCGCGCAGGGTCGCCCACAGCACGACCTTGCCCTGCTGGTCCTTCAGCACCGACTCCACGTCGCGCGGCTTGAGCTCCTTGTCCTGGAAGGCGGAGTTGCGCGCGGCCAGGGCCAGGCGGTGGAATGGGGTCATCACGGTGACGAGCTGGCCCTCGCCGCCACCCACCCGCCACTCGCCGCCCCAGCTCTCCGTGGTCACGCTGCGCCGGCCGACCCGCACCGCTTCCTCGCGGTCCTGCGGGGTCAGAGTGAACAACGCGGCGTCGACGGGAGCACTGCAGATCAGCGACAGGCCGGCCGCCAGCGCCGCGCACCACCACCGCCATGAGCGAACCCGACTCATGTGCGCGGATTGTAGCACAGCGATTGCGGGCATCCGGGGCGGGCGGTATTGTGACGCCATGCGCTGGCTGTGGCCGGTCCTGCTCGCGGTGCTGGTCGGCGGCTGCGCGACCGCCTTCCCGGAGTCGGTGATGCGCACGGTGGACACCCGGATCACCGCCGACGAGCTCCTGCGTGATCCGGCCGCCCTGAAGGGCGCGCGGGTCATCCTGGGCGGCGAGATCCTGGCCGTCCAGCCCCGCCCCGGTCTCACCGAGATCGAGCTCCTCGCGCGGCGGCTGCGGGGCGACGACTCCCCCGAGCGCAGCGACCGCTCGCCCGGGCGGGTATTGCTGCACACCCCCGAGTTCCTCGATCCGGCCGTCTACGCCATGGGCCGGCGGATCACGGTGGTCGGTGAGGTCACCGGCGTGGAGGAGCGGAAGATCGGCGAGGTGCCCTATCGGTACCCGCTGATCAGGGTGGAGCGCATCCGTCTCTGGCCCAAGGAGGTGGCGGTGGGATCGGCGTATTATCCATATCCAGGGCCGTATCCCTGGGGCTACGGCCCGTACGGCCCCTACTACGACCCCTTCTACATCGGCCCGCGCCGGTACTATCCCGGCTGGTGGTGGTAGCGGGCGCACCCCGCGCACGGCCCTACTTCCCGATCTGCACGTCCGAGAAGCTCGCGGGGTCGAGGTGCTTCGCGGCGACACGCTGGATGTCGGCCGCGGTGACCCGGCCGATCCGCTCCTTGTAGCGCTCCGGGTAGTCGAGCCCGAGTCCGTTCTCTTCCACCGCGCCCAGGAACCGCGCGAGCTTGCCCGAGGTGTCGAGGCGTAGCGGGAAGCTACCGATCAAGTAGGACTTGGCCAAGGACAGCTCCCGCGGGGCCACCGGCTCCCGTCCGAGCCGCGTCATCTCCGCGCGGGTGAGTTGCGCCGCCTCCACCACTCCGTCGGTCCGCGTCTGGAGCGAGACGAGGTACGAGGCGCCGTATCGCGCCGGCATGAGGGAGCTATAGACCGAGTAGGCGAGGCCCCGCTCTTCCCGCACGCGCGTGTAGAGCCGGGACGCAGACCCGCCCCCCAGAATGTAGGTCGCCACCGACAGCGCGAAGTAGTCGGGATCGTCCTGCCTGATGGACGGCCGCCCGAGCAGCAAGGTGGTCTGGGTCAGGTCCCGCACGATCTTCTTTTCCTGGGCGGGCGTGACCGGCGGCGCCTTCGGCACCGGGGGCAGCGGCTCGGCGGGAGCGGTCCAGCCGCCGAGCCGCTGCAGCAGCTCGCGCCGGATCTCCGCCACCGTCACGTCGCCAACCGCGACGATGTTCGCCCCGTCCGGCCGGTAGTGCCGCTGGTAGAAGGCGGTCACCTGCTCCCGCGTGAGCTTGCCCACGGATTCGATGGTGCCGGGCACCGGCCGCCCGTACGGATGCCCGGGGAACATCAGCCGGCTCAGCTCCCGGGCCGCCACCGTCTCCGGCTCCTGCTCCGAGCGGCGCAGGCCCCCCTGGATGTCCGTCACCTGGCGCGCGAGCTCGTCGGGAGCGAAGGCCGGCTGCAGCAGCACCTCGGCGAGCAGGTCCAGCCCGAGCGCGAGGTCCTTCTTGAGCACCGAGAGCGTGACGGTGGCCCCGTCGCTGCCCGCGCCGGCCTCGAGACTGCCCCCCACGAACTCGATCGCGCGATCCACCTCCGGGCCGGTCCGCCGCGCGGTGCCGCGCGTGAGCAGCGCGGCGGTGAGGTTGGCCACACCCAGCGCGTCCGCCGGATCGTGCACCGCTCCGGCGGGCAGGCCCACGCGCACCACCACGATGGGGATCGCGGGTCGCTCGGCCACCAGCAGCACCGCCCCGTTCGCCAGCACCTCGCGGTGGGCCAGCGGGCCCGCCGCCTGGGCGGGGCCGGCGAGCAGGAGCAGCAGCACGGCCAGGATCACTCGCATGGGCGCCTCTCTCGTCAATCGAGTTGCTTGCGGAACTTGAGCACCGCCAGGGAGAAGACCACCGTCCCGAAGATCACCAGCGGCACGAGCGAGGGCCACAGGTACTCGAAGCCCACGCCCTTGAGGATGATACCGCGCACGATCTTCAGGAAATAGGTCAGCGGGATGATCGCGGCCAGGTACTGCGCCCCGGTCGGCATGCCCTCGATGGGAAAGAGCAGCCCGGAGAGGTAGATCGACGGGAGAAAGGTGAGGAACGCGAGCTGCATGGCCTGCGGCACCGTACGGGAGGCCGTTGACAGCAGGATCCCCACCCCCAGGGTGCCCATCATGAACACGAGCGACAGCGCGTAGAGCAGCGGCAGGCTGCCCCGGATCGGCACGTCGAAGACGAAGTGGGCGACCACGAGCGCCATGGTCATCTGGCCGAAGGCGACCAGCAGGTTCGGCACGATCTTGCCGAGCAGGAGCTCCCAGCGCCGGATGGGGCTCACGATCAGCGCCTCCAGGGTGCCCTTCTCGCGCTCGCGCACCACCGAGACTGCCATCGCGGTGATGGTGGTCTGCATCAGGAGCGCGCCGATCAGCCCCGGCACGATGAAGATGGCGGACACGAGGTCCGGGTTGTACCAGGCGCGGACCCGCACGTCCACCGGCGGCTCCGCCTGGCGGGAGAGCCGGGTGCCCTCGAGCGTCTGGGTCAGCACCTGGAGCGAGCGCTGGGCCCCGAGCGAGGTGGCCGCGTTGAGCGCGGCAGTCGCCACCTGGGGGTCCGAGGCGTCCACGATCACCTGGATCGCGGCGTCCTGCCGCGTGAGCCGGCGGGCATAGTCGGGCGGGATCACCACGCCCACCTTGGCCTCGCCCGAGTCGATGAGGCGCGTCAGCTCCTTGTGGCTGGTCACGCGGCGCCGGACGTCGAAGTACTGGCTGTTCTCCATCGCCTCGAGGAAGAGCCGGGCTTCGAGGCTGCCCGACTGCTCGAAGACCGCGGTAGGGATGTGCTTGACGTCGGTGTTGATGGCCCAGCCGAAAATGAACAGCATGCCCACCGGCACCGCCAGGGCGAGCACGAGCGCGAGCATGTCGCGCTTGAGGTGGATGAACTCCTTCACGATGATGCCGAGCAGGCGCGAGCCCATCTAGGTCCCCTCACCCTGCCGCCCCTCACCCTGCCCTCTCTTCAGGGGGGAGAGGGTGTCGGACGTGCCCCCTCTCCCCTCTGGGGAGAGGGCCGGGGTGAGGGGCGCTTCCGGGTTGAGGGCGCGGAGCTGCTCGCGCAGGCGGGCCTTGCGCTGCTTGTCCACGAAGGAGACGAAGAGATCCTCGACCGAGGGCTCCACCTCCTGCACCCAGCGGACCTCGAGCCCTCGGTCCCTCAGATGCCGCTCCACGTCGGCCGGGGTGAGGGCGTGATCGCCCACGACCAGGCGCAGCCGCGCCCCGACGCGCTGCACCTCCTCGATGGCGTCCCAGTCGCCCAGGACGTCGGCGGCGCGGCGCAGCTCCGCGGTCTCCACCTCCATGACCGGCTGGCGGAAGGTCGTGGTCTTGATGGACGCGGGCGAGCCCTGGGCGATGAGCTTGCCCTGGTAGATGAAGCCGAGCGTGTCGCAGAGCTCGGCCTCGTCCATGTAGTGGGTGGTCACCAGGATCGTGGTGCCCTCGTCGGCCAGCCGCCGGATCAGGCCCCAGAAGTTCCGTCGCGAGACCGGATCGACGCCCGCGGTGGGCTCGTCGAGGAACAGCACGTGCGGATGGTGGAGC
>CAMLFJ010000061.1 GCA_946479205.1 uncultured bacterium
GCCGCTCGTCGGAATCCTCATGGGATCGAAGTCCGACTGGGACACGATGCTGAACGCGGCGAAGGCGCTCGACGCGCTCGGCATCCCGTACGAGGTCAACGTCATGTCGGCTCATCGCACCCCGGGCCTCGTGGACGAGTACGTGAGCGGGGCGGAGGCGCGGGGACTCGAGGTCATCATCGCGGGCGCCGGCGGCGCCGCCCACCTGGCCGGGGTGAGCGCGGCGCGGACCCTGCTCCCGGTCCTCGGGGTGCCGATCCAGTCCAAGGCGCTCAACGGGATGGACTCGCTGCTGTCCACCGTGCAGATGCCCGCGGGCATCCCGGTCGGGACGCTCGCGATCGGGAACGCGGGCGCGACCAACGCCGGGCTGCTCGCCGGCGCGATCCTGGCCAACAAGCACCCCCACATTCGCGCCGCGCTCCGGAAATACCGCGACGCGCAGACCCAGGCCCTGCTGGCCCAGACCGATCCGCGGACCTAGCGCGGCGCACGGAGGCATGCCATGACGACCATGAGCCCGTTCCGCACCCAGCTCGAGCACGCGGTCAATGCCCGGCACAGCCGGATGAACCCGTTCACCGAGAAATGGGTCAACGGCGAGCTGACCCGGGCCCAGCTCGGCCAGTGGGTGTGCCAGCACTACCAGTACGTCTCCCAGTTCTCGCAGTGGTGCGCCGTGGTGTTCGGGGGCTGCCCGGATCCCGACGCCCGTGACTTCCTGCTCGAGAACATCATCGAGGAGGAGTCCGGCACGAAACACGTCGACCTCCTCATCCGCTTCGGCGAAGCGTGCGGAGTGAGCCGGACCGAGGTCGAGAGCACGCGCCAGCTCCCGAGCACCCGCGGCCTGACCGCCTGGTGCTACGAGACCGCGCGCAAGCCCTTCCACGTGGCGGCGGCCGGGCTCCTGGTGGGTCTCGAGTCGCAGGTGCCGGGCATCTACAAGCGGAATCTCCCGCCGCTCAAGACCCACTACGGCTTCACGGAACACGAGGTCGAGTTCTTCGCGATCCATATCGAGGCCGACGAGATCCACGGCGAGCGCGGCTACCAGATCGTGGAGCGCCACAGCACGACCCCCGAGAAGCAGGCGGAGGCCGCCCTGGCCGTGCGCGAGGCGACCGAGATGCGCTGGCAGTACATGACGGGGCTCCACCGCGCCTTCGTGCTCAAGGAAGACGCGTGAGCGAGCCCCGGCAGGTCGCCTCGCTGGACGAGGTGCCGGCCGGGGCGCTGAAGCTGGTGGATCTCGACGGCACCCGGATCGTGCTCGCCCGGATCGGCGACGCGGTGTACGCGTGCGGCGACGTGTGCTCGCACCGGGGCGGCCCCCTGAGCCAGGGCAAGCTCAACGGTCATCGGCTCGCCTGCCCCTGGCACGGCTGGATGTACGACGTGCGCACCGGCCAGTGCCTCTTCCCGGGCCGGGGCGCGAGCGTGCCGGTCTATCCGGTGCGCGTGGACGCGGGCGCGATCTTCGTGGAGCTGCCGTGATCACGGTCAAGCGGCTCACCCTGGAGGACGCGCTCGTGCTGCTGGCCGCCGCCGAAGCGAAGGCGCGCGAGATCGGGACTCCCGAGACGATCTGCGTGTGCGACGACGGCGGGCACCCGATCGCGCTGCACCGCATGACCGGGGCGCGGATCACCGGCGTGGAGATCGCCATCGCCAAGGCCTTCACCGCGGCCGGGCATCGCCGCGCCACCCACAAGTTCAACCAGCCCCCGGCCGGGCCCGCCCTGCCCGGCAACGAGGCCTTCGGCATCCACGCGATGCATCCCGGCCGCTTCGCGGTCTTCGTGGGTGGCTTTCCCATCGAGGTGGACGGCGACGTGGTCGGCGGGATCGGCATCAGCGGCGGCAACGGAGAGCAGGACACCGCGGTGGGCACGGCCGCCCTGGAGGCATTCCAGCGCCACCTGGCCCGCTGAAGCCCCGCGCGATCGGCGCGGAGGCCGACGACTAGCGGACCGCGGTTGGCGCGGTCGCCTTCGGATCGAGCCGGCGCAGCGTGGCGAATTCCCCATCGGCCAGCGCGACCTGGCCCGCCCCACGATACGCGTGCGCGAGCCAGAACCGGAAGCTGGGCGCGGAGGGATAGAGCTGCACCGCGCGCGCGAGGGGCAGCACCGCGTCGTCGGCCCGGCCCCGTTCGAGCAGGGCCTGCCCGAGAAAGCGGAGCGTCTCCCCATCGCGGATCAGCGTCACCGCGGTCGCGAGATCGGCCCGAGCGCCGTCGGGCTGCGTGATGCCCCGGGCGCGGCGCAGGAGCGGGATCGCCTCATCCGTACGTCCCTGGAGGAGGTGGAGCACCGCGAGCCGCTCGGCCCCCTCCGGCGCATCCGGCTGCTGCTGCACGTAGCTCCGCAAGGCCGCCTCGGCCTCGACGTAGCGCCCGCGGACCAGCGCGGCGCTGCCGAGGTTGAGGTGGCTCAGGGCGTACGTGGGCCTCAGCGCGACCGCCTGGCGGAGATGCTCCTCCGCCTCGCCCAGCCCCTGCGGGTCTCGGCGATGGTGCATGAGGGCCACGCCGAGGTTGTTGTGGCAGCGTGAGCAGCGGGGATCGATCTCCACCGCCCATCGCCAGAGCGTCTCCGGGTCTCGCCACACGTAGCTCTGGCTCCACGTCAACACCGCGAGGGCGCAGATCGTCAGCACGATCCCGCCGCCGGCCATCCACGTCGCGCGGCGCTCCACTCGACCCGCCCGATGGAGCTCGAGGAGACGCGCGAGCCCGTAGCCGGCCAGGAGGACGAATCCGAGCTGGGCCAGGTAGCTGTAGCGGTCCGCGACCATCTGGACGCCGGAGTGCAGGACCCCGCTCACCGGCGCGACGAAGGCCGCGGAGTGCGCCCAGGCCGCCAGCGCCCCCGGAGCGCGGTGTCGGAGCGCGAGCAGCACGCCGGTGACCGCGAGCAGCGCGAGCAGCGGCGCCAGGAAGCGCGGATCGAGGAGGCTCACCTGGATGGGCACCTCGTAGAGGGGGGACAGATCGGCGGGCCATACGAGCTTCAAAGGGTAGAAGCAGACGCTGTAGGCGAACATCCCGATACGGGCCGCGATCCCGTAGCCCGTATAGTCGGTGAACTCGCTCCCCCGGCCCCGGGCCCACGCGGCCACCACCGCGCCCGCGAGCGCGAGGGCGCCGTAGGGCAGCTTCTCCAGGAGCACGCGCGGCCACTCCACCCGCCATCGCCGGAGCGGGTACGCGTCGAGGATGAGCAGCGTGATCGGGAGGGTCATGGCCATGCCCTTGGACAGGAGCGCGGCCGCGAAGGCCACGAGGGACGCCGCGCCCCACCCCATGCGGCGGCGCCCGTCCGCGGCGCCGGCCGCGCGCAGGTAGGCGAGGACCGCGAGGAGATAGAAGGTCGCGCACAGCAGGGTCGCGCGGTCGGAGATCCACGCGACGGACTCGACCCGCTGGGGATGGAGCGCGAAGAGCAGCGCGGCCAGCGCCGCTCCCGTCCGGGACTCCACCGCCGTCCCCAGTACGACGGTCAGCAGGCGGCGGGCGACGAGGTAGACGAGGACCGCGTTGGCCGCGTGCAGGAGCAGGCTGGCGAGGTGATACCCCCACGGGTCCATCCGGCCCAAGACGTGGTCGAGGGCGAAGGTCAGCCACGTGAAGGGCATGTAGTGGCCCATCAGGGTGTTGGTGAACATCCACCGGATCTGGCTCGCCTCGAACCCCCGGAACCTGAGATTCGCCACCAGGTTGACGTCGTCGTCCCAGGTGAAGTCGCCCTGGAGCGCGGGCCAGAACGCCACGCACGTCACCAGGAAGATGCCGGCCGGAAGGAGGGCCGCGGGGAGCTTCCGCATCGCGAATCCATTGTCGCCCGGTCGATTTTAGGGGTCGATGCTTTTTCGGCTCGGTTAGACTGATCATGATGTTGCGTCCCGCCGGGCGGGCTGCGCCCCTCGTGCTCGCCCTCGTCACCGCCGTGGTCTTCAGCCCGGTCCTCCACGCCGGCTTCGTGGACTGGGACGACCCCATCAATTTCCTGGAGAACCCGTACTACCGCGGACTCGGCTGGCCGCAGCTCCGCTGGATGCTGACCGCGAGCGTCATGGGCCACTGGATCCCGGTGACCTGGCTGACCCTCGGCGCCGACTTCGCGGTGTGGGGCATGAACCCGTTCGGCTACCACCTCACGAGTCTCCTGCTGCACGCGGCGAGCGCCGCGCTCTTCTATCTCGTGGCGCGACGCCTGCTGGGGCTGGCGATCCCGTCGGCCGAGCCCGGCACCGTCAACCTCGGCGCCGTCGTCGCCGCGCTCTATTTCGCGCTGCACCCGCTTCGCGTGGAGTCGGTCGCGTGGATCACCGAGCGGCGCGACCTCACGTCGGGCCTGTTCTTCCTCTTGACGGTCCTCGCGTACCTCAAGGCCCACGAGCGCACCGCCGAGGTGAGGGCCGGCTGGCGCTGGGTCTCGCTGACCGCGGCCGCGCTCGCGCTCGCGTCCAAGTCCATCGTGATGGGCGTGCCGCTGGCCCTGCTCATCCTCGATGTCTACCCGTTGAAACGGCTCGGCCCCCGCTTCCGCGACTGGTGGAGCGCCCAGGCGTGGCCGGTCTGGCGCGAGAAGATCCCCTTCACGGTGCTCGCGGTCGCCACCGCCGCCACCGCGTACCTGGTCCAGCGACACACCGGGTACCTGACTCCCGCCGACCCGGCCGGCCGGATCGGCATGGTCGCGTACAACGTGTGGTTCCACGTCTGGAAGACGGTCGTGCCGCTCAACCTGGGCCCCATCTACGAGCTGCCGCCGCGGGTGAATCCGCTCGATCTGCCCTACCTGCTGAGCGCGGCCGCCGGTTTTGCGATCACCGTCGCGTTGTGGCGGAGGCGGCGGCGCTGGCCCGCGGGCCTTGCGATCTGGACCTTCTACCTGGTGATGCTCGCGCCGGTGGCCGGACTCGTCCACACCGGCAATCACCTGGGAGCTGACCGCAACACCTACATTCCGTGCCTGGGGTTCGCGCTGCTGGTCGGGGCGCTCGCGATGGCGGTCGCGCTCGCCCGGCGCCGAGGCGTCTTGCGTACCCCCATCGCCGCGGTGGCCCTGGGCGTCGTCGCGGTCTGGATCGGCGGCCTCGCGCTGACCACGCGGGCGCAGTCCTCGGTCTGGCACGACTCGGAAACGCTCTGGCGTTACGCGATCGAGGTGGATCCCGGCTGCGCCATCTGTCTCCACAACCTGGGCGTCAGTCTGGGCCGTCGTGGAGAATTCACCGAGGCCCGGGCCCTGCTGGAGCGGGCGATCGCGCTGCGGCCCGACCAGTCAGAGTTCCACGGCAACTACGGGCCGCTCCTGATCCAGATGGGCCGGCGCTCGGATGGCATCACCAGGCTCCGGTACCGCCTCGAGCGCAACCCCCGCGACGTCAACGCTCGGGTCAATCTGGGGATCGCCCTCGTCGAGGATGGCCGCCCCGCGGAGGCCGTCGCCGAGCTGGAGCAGGCGCTCCGCGTCCGGCCGGATTCCGTGCCGGCTCTGACCTCGCTCGGCCGGGCGCTCCTGGCCGACGGCCGCGCGGAGCCCGCGCGGGGCGCCTTCGAGCGGGCGCTCGCGATCGATCCGGCATCTCCCTTCGCGCACCTGGGGCTGGCCCGCGCGCATCTCGCGCGCGGCGATCGCGCGGCCGCGCGCGAGCAGATTCCCGTGCTCGCGCGCCTCGACCCGCAGCTCGCCCGCCTGCTCGAGCAGGAGATGCGGTAGACTCTCCCTCGCAGCGATCCCCCACACGAGGTCAGCGACATGACGCCCGGCTCCAACCCTTCTCGAATCGGCGTGGACATCGGCGGCACCTTCACCGACCTGGTCTGGGTGGACGAGGTCACCGGCGCGGTCCGGGTCGGCAAGCTCCTGACCACCCCGAAGGACCCGTCGCAGGCGGTGGAGGAAGGCGTGGTGACCCTGCTGCACGAGGCGGGCGCCCCCACCACCGCGGTGCGCGCGCTGATCCACGGCACCACGCTGGCCACCAATGCCCTGATCGAGCGCAAGGGCGCGCGGGTGGGCCTGCTCACGACATCCGGATTCCGGGACGCGGTCGAGATCGGCCGCGAAGGCCGCTACGACATGTACGACCTCTTCATCGACCCGCCGGTGCCGCTCGTCCCGCGCCAGCTCCGCGTGGAGGTGTCGGAGCGCGTGCAGGCCGACGGCTCCGTCCTCCGCCCCCTTGACGAGGCACAGGCGCGCGCCGCGGTCGCCCAGCTCGGTGCCCTGGGCGTGGAGGCCATCGCGATCTGCCTGCTGCACGCCTACCGGAACCCGGCGCACGAGCGGGCGCTCGCGCGGCTCTGCGCGGAGCTCGCGCCCGGCGTGCCGGTGTCCTGCTCCTCGGACGTGGTCCCGGAGATCCGCGAGTACGAGCGCACCTCCACCACCACCGCCAACGTCTACGTGATGCCGCTGATGTCGCGCTACCTGGACGATCTCGAGCGCAAGCTCCAGGGCCTCGGCATCCCGGGCCGGCTCTACGTGATGATGTCGGCCGGCGGCATCGCGACCCCCGAGACCGCCAAGCGCGTGCCGATCCGGCTGGTGGAGTCGGGCCCCGCGGCGGGGGCGCTCGCGGCGGCCCGCATGGCCCGCCAGGTCGGCATGGACCGCGTCCTGTCCTTCGACATGGGCGGCACCACCGCCAAGGCCTGCGTCATCGATCGCGGCGAGCCGCTGCTCGCGCGCGAGTTCGAGGTCGCGCGCGCGGACCGGTTCAAGAAGGGCTCGGGATTGCCCATCCGGGTGCCGGTGGTGGAGCTGATCGAGATCGGGGCGGGTGGCGGCTCCATCGCCCGGGTCGACCGCATGGGCCTGCTCAAGGTCGGCCCGGACAGCGCCGGGGCGGATCCGGGCCCGGCGTGCTACGGGCTGGGCGGCCGCGAGCCCACCGTCACGGACGCCGACCTGCTCCTGGGCTATCTCGACGCCGAGTTCTTCCTGGGCGGCCGCATGCGGCTCGACGTGGAGGCGGCGCGCCGCGCCGTCGAGGAGCGCGTCGCGCGGCCGATGGGTCTCGAGCTCACCGACGCGGCCTGGGGCATCCATCGCGTGGTCAACGAGAACATGGCCGGAGCCGCGCGCGTGCACGGCATCGAGCGCGGCAAGGACCTGCGCGGCTATCCCCTCTTCGCGTTCGGCGGCGCGGGTCCGGTGCACGCCTGGCAGGTCGGGCGCATCCTGCGCGTGCCGCGCGTGCTGGTGCCCTTCGGGGCGGGCGCCCTCTCGGCCTACGGGCTCCTGGCCGCGCCGCTTGCCTTCGACTTCGTGCGCACCGCGCCGCAGCGCATGGCCGCGGCGGACTGGGCGCAGATCAACCGTCTCTTCGAGGAGATGGAAACGGAGGGCCGCCGCATCGTCCGCGGCGCCGGGGTCGCCGACCGGGACGTCACCGTGCGCCGCACCGCCGAGATGCGCTACCTGGGCCAGGGCCACGAGGTGGACGTGGAGATCCCGGCGGGCCCTCTCGGCCCCGGCAGCCTGGAGGCGATCGCCGCGTCGTTCGAGGCCGCCTACCGGCTCCTCTACAGCCGGACGCCCCAGGGCGTGCCGCTGGAGGCGCTCAACTGGCGCGCCGTCGTCTCCGGCCCGCGGCCGGATCTCACGATCTCCGGCGGGATGGCGCCCGGCGGGGCGGCCGCGCCGGCGCCCAAGAAGCACCGCGCCGCGTACTTCCCGGAGGCGCGCGGGTACGTGCAAGCCCCGGTGTACGATCGCTACGCGCTCGGCCCCGGCGCGCGTCTGGCCGGGCCGGCCATCGTCGAGGAGCGTGAATCGACCACCGTCATCGGCCCCGGCGCCGCGATCACGGTGGACGCGCAGCGGACCCTGATCGCCGAGCCGGCGGCCACGAAGGCGCGATGATGGACCCGATCACGCTCGACATCTGCTGGAACCGGCTGATCGGAGTGGTCAACGAGCAGGCGGCCGCGCTGATGCGCACCTCGTTCACCTCGATCGTGCGGGAGGCGGGCGATCTCTCCGCGGGCGTCTTCGATCGCCGCGGCTACATGATCGCCCAGGCGGTCACCGGCACGCCCGGGCACATCAACTCGATGGCCCTGGCCATGAAGCACCTCCTGGCCGCGTGCCCGATCGAGACACTCCGGCCCGGCGACGTGCTCATCACCAACGATCCGTGGAAGACCTCCGGGCATCTCAACGACGTCACGGTCTGCAATCCGGTCTTCCGCGGATCGGACTGCATCGCCTTCTTCGCCTCCACCTGTCACAGCGCCGACATCGGCGGCCACGTCCTCTCCGCGGAGGCGCGCGAGGTGTACGAGGAGGGGCTCTTCATCCCGATCATGAAGCTCTACGAAGCCGGCCGGCTCAACGAATCGCTGGCCGCGATCATCCGGGCCAATACCCGCGTCCCGGACCTCGTGATGGGCGACTTCCACGCGCAGGTAGCGGGTGGCGCGGTCGGCGGCGAGCGCCTCCTCGAGTTCATGGAGGAGTTCGGCCTGGAGCGGCTCGAGCCCCTGGCCGACGAGATCATCACCCGCACCGAGCGCGCGATGCGCCAGGCGATCGCCGCGCTGCGGCCCGGCGAGTACCGGTACTCGATCACCTCGGACGGCTTCGACGAGCCGATCACGATCGCGGTGCGCTGTGAGATCAAGGGAGACGATCTCCTGGTGGACTTCACCGGCTCCTCCCCCGCGAGCCGACGCGGCATCAACGTGGTGATGAACTACACCGAGGCCTACACGACCTACGGGGTGAAGGTCATCGTGAGCCCCGACGTGCCCAACAACGAGGGCGCGTTCCGGGTGCTGCGCATCACCGCCCCCGAAGGATCCATCCTGAACGTGCGGCCACCCGCCCCGGTCGCGGCCCGGCACATCGTCGGCCACTTCCTCCCGCACGCGGTCGCGGGGGCCCTGAAGGAGGCGCTGCCGGACCGGGTGATGGCCGAAGGCTCCGCCAATATCTGGGGGTTGCAGCTCACCGGGAAGAACGCGGATCGCACCCCGTGGGTCTACACCTTCTTCAGCTCGGGGGGCACCGGGGCGCGGCCCCAGCAGGACGGGCTCTCCGCCACCGCGTTCCCGTCCGGCGTGCTCGGGACCCCGGTGGAGGTCATCGAATCGCTCGCGCCGCTCCTGATCGAGCGCAAGGCTCTGCGCGACGGGTCGGGCGGCGACGGCCGCCAGCGCGGTGGGCTCGGCCAGGTCATCGCCTTCCGGGTGCGCTCCGACGAGCCGGCCACCTGCTCGGTGCTCTGCGATCGCACGCGAATCCCCGCCCAGGGATTCTTCGGCGGCGGGCCGGGCCTGCCCGGGCAGGTGCTGATCAACGGGCGCGCGCCCGCCAATCCCAAGGGTGAGCAGACGCTGCGGCCGGGCGATCTGGTCGAGATCCTGCTCCCGGGCGGCGGCGGCTACGGCAATCCGGCCGAGCGTGATCCGGCCCTGCGGGCCCGGGATCTGCAGCAGGGCTACGTCCTGCCATCGGGGCGAGGTGTCGCGGCCGGCTGACCGGGCGTGAGCGCCCGAGCCCGGGAGATCGGCGTCGTCGCCGTCGCGGGCGCGTGGTGGCTCTTCCTCGCGATCACGTTCCTGTGGAACCGCGGTGACGACGTCGGACGGCTGCCCGCGCGGACCGCGTCGTTCGCGGCCTCGCTCTTCCACGGGCCGGTCTGGGGCCTGGGCGGGCTCCTGGCGTCGCTCGCGGGCACGACGCTGGCTGGCCTGATCGGGCTCGCCTGGTATGGGCTGGGCGACGCGATCACGCGGCTTCCGGGGCTCCGGCATCGCCCGACTCACGAGGACCGGACCGCGGAGATCGCGGACCTCACCCTGCTCGGCGCGGCCGCCTGGTCGCTCGCCTGGTTCCTGCTCGGCACCGTCTACCTCTACCGGGTGCCGGTGGCCGTGATCGCCCTGCTCGCCGGCCTCGGGCTCGCGGCCGCCGCGCTGGCGCGCGATCGACCGAGCCCACGCGCGATCGGTCGGGCCGCGTGGTCGGCCGCGCTCGCGCTCGTCGTCACCACGCAGGCGCTGGCCCTGCTCGCGGCCCTCGCCCCGCCAACCGCGAAGGACACGGTCCTCTACCACTTCGCGCTACCGAGAGCCTACATCGCGGCGGGTGGCGGGATCGAGGTCCCGTACAACATCGCGGGCTACTACCCGCTCGGCGTGGAGCTGCACGCGGTCTGGGCGATGCTCCTCGGCGCCCCGATGAGCGCGCGGGCCGGCGAGGCGGCGGCGGGCGCCACCTTCTTCCTCTTCGCGCCGCTCCTGCTGATGGTGGTCCACGGCTGGGCGCGGGAGCGCGGGCTCGATCGCGCCGGGGCGGTGGCGGCCGCCCTGATCGTCGCGTGGGTCCCCACCGCCTACGACGTCGCGGCCAGCGCCTACGTGGACCTGGCCCTCGCCGCCTACACCGCGCT
>CAMLFJ010000062.1 GCA_946479205.1 uncultured bacterium
GTGACGGTCACGCACTCGTCCTCGAGCAGGCGGCGGCTCGACAGCTCGCGCCGGAGGCCAAACGCGGGCGGAGCCTTGGTCCGACGGCCGGCCACGAGGGCCACCACCGCGGGGATCGCCACCACCGCGAGCTCGACGCGCCCGGTGAGCACGGCGAGGAAGAGCGCCCAGCCCACCACGGTCAGGAACGACACGTTCAGCGCGGTCGGGCGCCAGGTCACGCGAGCTCACCGGCCGGCGCCGGGACTTCCCGGAGAATGCCCTCCACGACGTGCCGCGGCGTCGTGCTCGAGACCCACAGCTCCGGTCGGAGGACGAGCCGGTGGGCCAGGGCCGCGACCGCCACCGCCTTCACGTCGTCGGGCAGGACGAAGTCGCGCCCGCGCAGGGCCGCCTCGGCCCGGGCGAGCTTGAGCAGGGCGAGGCTTCCCCGCGGCGAGGCGCCCAGCGTGACCCGCGGGTCCACCCGCGTGGCCTGGGCGAGGGCCACGATGTAGCGCTCGAGCGCCTCGCTGACGAAGACGTCCTCGAGCGCGCCCTGCATGGCCAGCAGCTCGGCCCGGGTCACGATGGTCGGGACGGTGGCCGCGTCGGTCCGGCGCTCGCGCCGCCGCTTCAGGATCTCCCGCTCGGCGTCCGCGTCCGGGTAGCCGATGCCCACCCGCAGCAGGAACCGGTCGAGCTGGGCTTCCGGCAGCGGGTAGGTGCCCTCCATCTCGATCGGGTTCTGGGTGGCGATCACCACGAACGGCTGCTCCAGCGGGAAGGACTGGCCCTCGATCGTGACCTGCGATTCCTGCATCGCCTCGAGCAGCGCCGCCTGCGTCTTGGGGGTGGCGCGGTTGATCTCGTCGGCGAGCAGGAGATTCGTGAACACCGGCCCGGCCCGGAACTCGAAGCGGGCCTCGCGCTGGTCGTAGAGAAAGCTCCCGGTGATGTCGCTCGGCAGCAGGTCGGGCGTGAACTGGATGCGCCGGAAGCCCAGGTCGAGCGCCTGGGCCAGGAGCCGCGCGATCAAGGTCTTGGCGAGCCCCGGGTAGTCCTCGACGAGCACGTGGCCGTTGGCCAGGATGCCGGCCATGATCCGCTCGAGCACGTCGTCCTTGCCGACTACGATCCGGCCGAGCGTCGCCACCACCTCCCGCACCCGCTCGGCGACGGCCGCGACTTTCACCGGCCGCCCTCCCGGCCGTCCTCGATATCCGTGATCACGCGACGCAGGTCGCCCAGGGTCGGTCCCCGGCCGAGGCGGGCGCGTGGCGGGACGAGCGGCCGTCCCGCGAGCGCGATCAGCCGCGGCCACATGATCCGCTCGAAGTGGCTCCGACTGCGGCGCGCGGCCCGCACGTCGTCCATCAGCTCCTCGAGCCGCAGCGGGACCGCGGGCGGGGTCCCCGGGCGCGCGAGCTCCTGCTCGAGCCGGGAGCCCTCTGCGCGCGCGAGCCGTGCCGCCACCGCGCCCCGGAGCTGCAGCAGCGCGACCCCGAGCACGAACGCCACCGCCAGGCGCGCCACGAGGGTGCGCCACGGGGCCTCGACGAAGACGTACACCGGCACCGCCGCGAGCAGCACGACCCCGCCCAGCACGGCGCCGCGAATGGCCACGGGGGCGAGGAGCCGGTCACCGCGCACGGGCCGCGTCCTCCTCGAGGGCCGCGCCGATCTCGTCCAGGCAATCGCAGGCCGCGTCCCGCGCCTCCGGCTCCACCGGGTGGGCGCTGAATCGCGCGATCTCGAAGAGCGCGGTGAGGCGCCGCACCGGCGCCGCCGCCACCGGGAGCCGCGCGAGCGTGGTCCGCATGAACTCGGCCGGCGTCTGCCACACCGCGCGCGGGGCCCGGGCCCCCGCGAGCGCGCGCTCGAAGCGGCCGTACGCGCGGATGATCGCGAGCCGCGCGTCGGGCTCGGTCCGCAGATCGGCCTGGATGTGCGCGAGGGTCTCGGCAATCGCGGGCGCGCGGGCCGGGCGCCCCCGCTCCGCCCACCACGTCTCGATCCGGTCGGCCAGCGCGACCAGGACCATCAGCGCGAAGATCCCGAGCGTGACCAGGACCAGTACCGCCGCGATCGCCAGGTCGAGCGAGGGGATCGAGGTGGGCGGCTTGTCGGCCAGGGTGAAGAGATCCAGGAGCCCCGCGATCGCCGCGAAGGCCTTCTCGATCGGCTGACCATCCGGCCCGGCCCAGCGCTGGACGAGATACCAGCCCACCACCACCAGCAGGAGCGGGAGCAGGGCGACGAGCGCGGCCGCCCACGGCGCGAGGGGCCGCGGCGGCCGCGCGGGCCCCGGCGTTCCGTCGGTCGGGCGCCGGCGCTGCAGCGCCAGCAGGATGACCGCGGACAGGGCGAGCAGGCCGAGCACCAGCACCCGCACCACGTCCGGCAGCCGGATCACCACCTTCGCGCCGGGGGCGCCCGCGGGGGCGGGCACGGGGCCGACGGTCGCGGCCAGCACGAGCAGCAGGCCGGTGGCGATCACCGCGCCCGCGCCCAGCCGGACGGGCACGCCGGAGCGAATCGGGGGCGGGATCGTCATGCCGCTGCGGATGATGCCGCCGTCGGGCGCCGCGGTCAACCGGTGGCTGCGGCTACCGCTGGCCGCTCGCCGGGCTTCCTCCGCGCATCACGCCCGACCCATCCGGGCCTGCACATCGATGATCTCGTCCACGCTGGCCCCCATGTGGGAGAGGATCACCTGCCACTGCGTCTTGGTGATCTCGTCGGTCCGGATCTCGGGCGGACCCAGCACGCGCGTGCCGAACGCGGCGAGCCACGCGGTCTTAAGGAGCGGGGTGTCGCGGTCGAATAGCTTGCCGAGGATGAAGCGTCCCCGACATTCGATCGAGGCTCCGCACGCCTTGTAGTCGCGTTCATCCCACAAGGCACTCAAGCCGAGCCCTCGCGCAGGCATTGCTACCGGTTGGAGCGCCCCGCGGTCGTGCCCGTACGCTCCTTGTCGAGCTTGGCCTTGAGTCCCCGCTCCGCCTGTCCGATCGCGCCCTGCTTGGTCTTGCCCTCGAAGAGGGCGAAGAACGTGCCGGGGCCCGGACGACGTGGTTGCGCGTTGGCGCGGATGAAGTAGAGCTCGGCCACCACGCGGGTGGCCTCGGTCCGCACGATGATCGTGTACTTCACGTCCCCGTACGTCCGCTCGGGCAGGCGCTCGCGCACGACGGTGCCCGCCTCCCGCTGCTCGATCACCTGCCGGATCCCGGCCTCGGCCTGCTTGAGCGCGGCGTCCGAGGTCTCGTCCACGATGGAGACCTCCGGGCCGGAGGGCGAGAGTCTCGCGTGCGCCTTGAACACGTTCTCCTCGATCGCTTCCAGCTCCAGGGTATAGGTCAACCCCTTGTAGGTCCGGTTGCCCATGAAGTGGCGCCGCGCCATCACTCGGTTCCTGCCCCCCATGATCGTTCTCCTCGCTCGGCCGCCTCGGCTGCCCGCATCGGTGATCGGCCGCCGGCCGTCACGCCCCCGCCCCGAGGCACGCCACCTTCTTGCGCGCGCACGCGGCGCAGACGGCGGCGGGCGCGTGGGTCAGCGGGTCGGGCGCCTTGAAGATCTCGTCCATCACCTCCACGACTTCCCGGGTCGTGTAGCTCCGGTCCAGGTGATCCTTGGCCATCTTGACCAGGCACCGCGAGCACAGGAACTTGCCCCGGCAATCACCCCGGAGGAGGCTGTCGACGACCCGCCGGATGAAGTCTCCCCCCGTGAAGATCGTCGCGGTCATTCAGCTCCTTCGCCCGCTCGCCCGCACCCCGCTCCGGGCGCCCCGGGCCAGCGCGGCGGGCCGGCGGCCCCGGCTCCGGACCTCTCGCACCGCCCGCATCTGGACCTCGATGTTGGTCAGGAGGGGCCGGCCGCGCTCTCGGCGTAGCCCTTCGTCGATGAGCGCGCGCAGCACCATCTGCAGGCTCACCGGGCCCTTCAGCTTGGTCATCGCCTCGCCGGCGAACACACGCGCCCGGTCGAGGACGTCTTGGGGGAGAATGAGCAGGACCTTGGCTCTGTCCTCGAACATCGCCGCCTCCTCCCGAAACTCTGGCCGAACCCCTGGCAAGCATTCACGCGACAAGCGGGCAGGAATATACGTTGTTGTTGTTATTTAAGTTATATCATACATGCATGGTGCCCGGCAATCCGGTGGCCTCTCCGTTCGACGGTCTCGCCGCGCTCGAGGAGCGAGGAGGGAGCGCCGTGGACCCGCAGGGACAACCCAAGTTCGTGCAGATCACCACCACGGTCGCCCCGATGTCGCCCACCCTGCTCTACGCCCTCGACTCCGCCGGCAGCGTGTGGCTCTTCAACTTCGCCAAGAAGAAGTGGGGCCGCCTCTCCAACGATCGAGAGATCTAGACCCGCCCGAACGCGAAAAAGGCCGGGCCCCCCGAAGGGGACCCGGCCTTCCGTTTGACGCGGGGTTCTCGTCAGGCCTTCCGAACGTTCGCGGCCTGGAGCCCCTTCGGGCCCTTGGTCACTTCGAACTCGACCTTGTCGCCCTCGGCCAGACTCTTGAAGCCCTGGGCCTGAATGGCGTTGAAATGCACGAAGACGTCCTCGCCACCCTCCTGGGTGATGAAGCCGTAACCCTTCGCATCGTTGAACCACTTGACCGTGCCCTGTGCCATTGAACCGACCTCTTATTCTGAGGCTTTCGCCTCGGTGAAACCCCACCACCATGGCGGGGGTGCCCTCCAGGAGTGGAGGGCAAACAAAAACGCCGAGCGGTCGATACCCGCGCGGCGTTAGTCGCGAATCGTCTTCGTCTGCTTGCTGTGACCGAAAGCCGGGTGAATCAGCACCGCAGTCAATGTACAGGCCCCGCGCTCCGCTGTCAAGAACTACCTCATGAGTCCGGTCATGTGCCTCATATGATGGTACATTTGATCCCAGATGCGGACCTCGGGGGGTTGAAGGCCACGTGCAACTCCGAGACTTCCGCTCGCCTGCCGCCGCCTCGCCCCTCACCCGAGAATCCCAGGAGCCCATCCGCGCCGAGCTCCTGAGCCCCGAGCGCCTGGAGGAACTCGCGGAGCGCGTCGCGACCCGGCCGGTCCAGCCTGGCGGCGTCTCCGTCCGTCTCCTCTCGCCCCACGTGCGCGACAGCGGGCGGGTCCTGCTGCAGTGCTACCGGGAGATCGCCGCGGTGATCCGCGAGGAAGGGGGCATCACCCCCGCCGCGGAATGGTTCGTCGACAACTACCACGTCGCGGACGAGGTGATACGGCAGGTCCGCGAGGACCTCCCGCGCGGGTTCTACCGCCAGCTGCCCAAGCTCGCGGAGGACCCGCTGCAGGGCTATCCTCGCGTCCTCGGCCTCGCCTGGGATTTCGTCGCGCACACCGACAGCCGATTCGACCCCGAGACGCTCCAGCGCTTCGTCCGGCGATTCCAGCGCGTGCAGCCCCTGACCATCGGCGAGCTGTGGGCCATCCCGATCGCGCTCCGGCTCGTGCTCGTGGAGAACCTGCGGCGGCTCGCCCAGCGCATCGTGAACAGCCGGGCCGCGCGGCTCGGGGCCGACGCGCTGGCCGACGAGCTGCTCGGGCTCGGCGGGCGGACCCGGCGCCCGCTCGCCTTCCAGCGGCTCGAGGCCGCGCGATTGTCGCCCGCCTTCATGGTGAACCTCGTGCAGCGGCTGCGCGAGCAGGACCCGGAGTCCACCCCCGCGCTGCGGTGGCTCGACGAGCACCTCGCCGCCGTGGGCACGTCCGCCGACGCGCTCGTGCAGCTCGAGCACCAGAACCAGGCGGCCATGAACGTGACCGTCCGCAACGTGATCACGAGCATGCGGATGATGGCGCCCTTCGACTGGGCCGCCTTCTTCGAGAGCGTCAGTCTCGTCGACGGCGTGCTCCGCGCGGACCGTCACTTCCGGGCGATGGACTTCGCGACCCGCGACCAGTACCGCCACGCGATCGAGGATCTCGCCCGGCGCGCCGGACGGTCCGAGCTCGAGGTCGCCCGGCTGGTGATGGCGCACGCCCGCCGCGCCGCCGCGGACCTCCCGCGCACCGATGCGGCCCCCGAGGCGCGCTCGACCGATCCCGGCTACTACCTGCTCGCCGAGGGCCGCCCCGCGCTCGAGGCCGAGATCGGGTACCGCGCTCCCGCGAGCGAGCGGTTTCTCCGCCTGTCGCTGTCCCGCGCGACGCCGGGCTACCTGACGACCATCGCGATTGTGACCGGTCTCCTCCTGACTCTCCCCCTCCTGGCCGGGCACATCGCGGGCATGGGTCTCCGCCCCCTGGCCCTGCTCGGACTCCTCGCGGTGATCCCGGCCTCCGACCTCGCGCTCGCCCTCATCAATCGCGCGATCATGGACCTGATCGGCCCGACTCCGCTCCCGCGCCTCGAGCTGGCCCAGGGCGTGCCGGCGGGCATGCGAACCCTCGTGGTGGTGCCGACCCTGCTGACCAGCGCCGCCGAGATCGAGGAGCACATCAATCACCTGGAGATCCACTTCCTCGCCAATCCGGACGGGCACGTCCACTTCGTCCTGCTCTCGGACTGGAAGGACTCGGCCACCGAACATCTGCCGGAGGACGATGGGCTCCTCGCGCTGGCCACCGGGGGCATCGCCCGGCTCAACGCGCGCAACGGGCCGGCGCCTTCCGGCGGCGCGCGCTTCCTCCTGCTCCATCGCGGGCGAGCCTGGAACGCGCGCGAGGGAACCTGGATGGGCTGGGAGCGCAAGCGCGGGAAGCTCGAGCAGCTCAACCATCTCCTGACCGGCATCGCTCCACCCGCCTCCGCGGCGCCCGGCCCGGTGGGCGACGTGCCCGCGGGAGTCCGCTACGTGATCACCCTCGACGCCGACACGCGCCTGCCGCGCGGCGCGGTCAATCGTCTGGTCGGGACGATGGCCCATCCCCTCAACCGCCCGGTCTTCGACCCTCGCGCGGGCCGGGTGGTGGACGGCTACGCGATCCTCCAGCCCAGGATCACGCCGACGATCCCCCTGGATCGAGAGCGGTCGCTCTTCCAGCGGATCTTCTCCGGGCCGGCGGGCATCGATCCCTACGCCACCGCGACCTCCGACGTCTACCAGGACCTCTTCGGCGAGGGCTCCTACACCGGCAAGGGCATCTACGACGTGGCCGCATTCACCGCGGCCCTCGAGGACCGCGTCCCCGAGAACACGCT
The DNA here is from genome assembly GCA_946479205.1 of uncultured bacterium. Next base: position 7,150 of record CAMLFJ010000062.1, read on the forward strand.
TCTGAGCCACGATCTCTTCGAGGGCATCTTCGCCCGCGCGGGACTCGTCACCGACGTGGAGCTCTTCGAGGAGTTCCCCACCGACTACGAGGTGGCCGCCGGCCGCCAGCACCGGTGGGCACGCGGGGACTGGCAGCTCCTCCCGTGGATCATCCGGGGCAACCGCCGCCGCTCGGGGGGGCGGGCGACGTGGATCCCGCTCGTCGGCCTGTGGAAGATCATCGACAACCTCCGCCGGACCTTGTCGGCGCCGGCCGCCGGGCTCACCCTCATCGTCGGCTGGCTCCTCCCTCACGGCCTCCCGCTCGTGTGGACCGTGTTCGTGCTCGCGACGATCGCGCTCCCGGCCCTCCTCCCCGTGTTCGACGAGATCATCCCCAAGCGGTCGGGCATCTCCAAGCGGACCCACCTCCGCAGCGTCGGACGGACCTTCACGATCGCGGCCTCCCAGATCGCCCTCGGCCTCACCTTCCTGGCTCACCAGGCGTGGCTCATGGCCGACGCGATCGGTCGGACGCTGCTGCGCCTCTACGTCACCCGCCGTCGGCTGCTCGAGTGGACCACCGCGGCCCAGACCAAGTCCGATCTCTCGCGTGACATCACCGGCGCGTATCGGCGCATGGCCGGGGCGATCATCGTCGCCGCGGCCACCGCCGTCCTCGTCGCGCGGCTGCGGCCGAGCAGCGCCGCGCTGGCCGCGCCCTTCCTCCTCCTCTGGAGCCTCTCCCCGGCGGTGGCGCGCTGGGTCAGCCGGCCGCCCGCGCCGGCGCCCGAGCAGCGGCTCTCGCTCCCGGATGCCGCGGTCCTCCGCTCGACGGCGCGCCGGACCTGGCGCTTCTTCGAAGCCTTCGTCGGACCGGACGACACGTTTCTGCCGCCCGACAACTTCCAGGAAGACCCCCGGCCGGTGCTCGCGCACCGCACGTCTCCCACCAACATGGGTCTTTACCTGCTGTCGGTGGCCTGCGCGCGTGACTTCGGATGGCTCGGCCTCCTCGACACGATGGACCGGCTGGAGGCGACCCTCGCCACGATGCGCCGCCTCGAGCGCTTTCGCGGCCACTTCTACAACTGGTACGACACCGCCGACCTGCGGCCGCTCGAGCCACGCTACGTGTCCACCGTGGACAGCGGCAACCTCGCGGCCCACCTGCTCGCCCTCGGCAACGCCTGCCGCGGTGCGGCCCACGACCCGCTGCCGCACCGCGATCTGCTCGCCGGCGTCGACGACGCCCTCGGGCTCGCCGGGGAGGCCGCCACCGGGCTGGCCGACCGCAATCGGACCCAGACCGTGACCGTCCGCCAGCTCGCGGAGGCCCGCGACGCCCTGGCCGCGGCGCTCCGCGAATCGCCCCGGGGACCGGCGGAAGCGGCGGCCCACGTCCGCCGCCTGGCCCAGCACGCCGACACCCTGGTGGACATCTCACGCGTCCTGTCGACCGACGGCGATGGCGACCCGCCGAGCGCCGGCGTCCTGGTGTGGGCCCAGGCCGCGCGCGCCACCATCGCCAGCCACGCGCGCGATCTGGACACCCTCCTGCCCTGGACGCCATACCTCGAGGGCGCTTCGCCCGAGATCGCGGGCGCGCTCGACCGGCTCGTCACTCCACCCCCGAGCCCGGCCGATCTGCCCGAGCGCTGCCGCGTGGCGATCGAGGAGCTCACCGTCGCGCGCGCGGGCGCCGCGGGCGCCGCCGCGAGCGCGCAAATCGACGCCCTCATCGGCGCCCTGGCGCACTCCTCCGCGGCCGCCCGCACGCTCGTCGAGCGCCTCGAGAAGGTCGCCCGCACCACCACCGAGCTCTTCGAGGCGATGCAGTTCGGCTTTCTCTTCGACCCGAGCCGCAAGATCTTCTCGATCGGCTACCGGGTATCCGACGGCAGCCTCGACGGCAGCGCCTACGACCTCCTCGCCTCGGAAGCGCGACTCGCGAGCTTCATCGCCATCGCCAAGGGCGACGTCCCCGTCTCGCACTGGTTCCACCTCGGCCGCCAGATGACGCCGGTCGGGATCGGCTCGGTCCTCGTTTCCTGGTCCGGCTCCATGTTCGAGTACCTGATGCCCGCGCTGGTGATGGACGCGCCGCCGGGCAGCCTGATCGAGGAGACGTGCCGGCTCGTGGTCCAGCGCCAGGTGAGCTACGGCGCCGACAACGGGGTCCCGTGGGGAGTCTCCGAATCGGCCTACAACGTGCGCGATCTGGATCTCACCTTCCAGTACTCGAACTTCGGGGTGCCCGGCCTGGGCCTCGAGCGAGGCCTCGGCGAGGACCTGGTGGTGGCGCCCTACGCCACCGCCCTCGCTGCCATGGTCGACCCGGTGGCCGCGGCCCGGAACTTCACCGCGCTCGTGGCGCTCGGCGCCCAGGGTCCCTACGGTTTCTACGAGGCGCTGGACTACACGCCGTCGCGGGTGCCCGACGGCTCCACGGTGGCGATCGTGCGCGCCTACATGGCGCACCACCAGGGCATGACCCTGATCGCCCTGGCCAACGTGCTCCGTGACGGGATCATGCGCGCGCGCTTCCACGCCGAGCCCATCGTCCAGGCCACGGACCTGCTCCTGCAGGAGCGCGCGCCCCGCGACGTCGCGGTCACCCGCCCGCGGCTCGAGGAAGTCGACGTGCCCGCCCACGTCCGCGAGTTCGTGGAGCCCGTCTTCCGCCGCTTCATCAGTCCCCACGGTCCCTCTCCCCGCACGCACCTCCTCTCCAACGGGCGCTACGCGGTGATGCTGACGGTGGCGGGGTCGGGCTACAGCCGGTGCGGCGGTCTCGGGGTCACCCGCTGGCGGGAGGACGTGACGCGAGATCCGTGGGGAACGTACGTGTTCCTGCGGGACGTGGAGAGCGGCGCGGTCTGGTCGGCCGCGTACCAGCCCACCGGGGTGGAGCCCGCGGTGTACCGCGCGACGTTCTCGGAGGACCGCGCGGAGTTCTACCGCCTCGACGGCACGATCTCGACCTCGCTCGAGGTGATCGTCTCGCCCGAGGACGACGCCGAGATCCGCCGCGTCTCGGTCACCAATCTGGGCGACGAGGTCCGGGAGCTCGAGCTCACGTCCTACGCCGAGCTGCAGCTCGCTCCCCCGGCGGCCGATGCGGCCCACCCGGCCTTCTCCAATCTCTTCGTCCAGACCGAGCTGCTGGCCGACCTCGGCGCGCTGCTGGCCACCCGGCGCCTCCG
>CAMLFJ010000063.1 GCA_946479205.1 uncultured bacterium
GGCTCCGCCGGCCGCAGGTGCGCCCAGGGCGCGATCTTCTCGAACGCGGCCGAGGCTCGCAGCACGGTGGCGTCCTCGAAGCGCCGCCCCAGGATCTGGAGACCGATGGGTAGCTTGTCGGAGGTGAATCCGCACGGAACCGACGCGCCCGGGTGACCGGTCATGTTGAACGGGTACGTGAACGGGATCCAGTCGTAGATCCCGGTCGGCGTGCCCGCGATCTCGGCGGGGCCGTCGAGGCCGACCTTGAAGGCCGCGCACGCGATGGTCGGAGTCAGCAGGAGATCGTAGCGCTCGAAGAGGCGGCGCGGGTGCTCCTCCCACGCGAGGCGGTCGAACCAGGCCTGGACGTACTGGGTGGGAGTCCAGCTGCGGCACTCGTCGGCGATCGCGACCAGGCCCGCGTCGATGTCGTCGCGCCGCTCGCGCAGCGCGGGGCCCAGGCGGGCCGCGATGCCGCCCAGGAACATGGTCCTCCACGCGGCCTGCGGGCTCGGCCACTTCGGCGCGACTTCCTCGACGCGGCAGCCCAGCTCGCGGAAGCGCCGGGCCGCCCGCGCGCACGCCGCGGCCACCTCGGGATCCACCACCTTGGCGAAGCCGAGATCGGACGTCCACGCCACCCGCAGCCCCTTCACGCCGCCTCGGAGCGCCTTCACGTAGTCGACGCGCGGCCCCGGCAGGGAGAACGGATCGCGCGCGTCCGGCCCCGCCGCCGCGTTCAGCATCAGGGCCGCGTCCGCCACCGTGCGCGTCATCGGCCCGATGTGGGAGAGGCCCCACGCGGCGCTGAACGGATAGATCGGCACGAGCCCGAAGGTGGGCTTGATGCCGTAGATGCCGGCCAGCGAGGCCGGGATGCGGATCGAGCCGCCGCCGTCGGTGCCGATGGCGAGCGGGCCCATCCCGGCCGCGACCGCCGCGCTGGCGCCGCCGCTCGAGCCGCCGGGCGTGCGATCGAGGTTCCACGGGTTGCGCGTGATGCCGAAGAGCAGGTTGTGGGTGGCCCCGATCCAGCCCATCATCGGGGTGTTGGTCTTGCCGAGCTGGATCGCGCCCGCGGCGCGCATGCGCTCCACCATCGGCGCGTCCTCGGCCGGCACGTTGTCCGCGAAGAGCCGCGTGCCGAACGTGGTGCGGACCCCCTTGGTGATCACGAGGTCCTTGGTGGAGAACGGCACCCCGTGCAACGGGCCGAGCGTCGCGCCCTTCTTCATCATCACCCGCTCGGCCGCGCGCGCGTCCTTGAGCGCCTGGTCCGCGGTGAGCGTGACGAAGGCGTTGAGGCGCGGGTTGAGGCGCTCGATGCGGGCGAGCACCGCCTTCACCACTTCGACCGGGGAGAGCGTGCGGCGCTTGATGGCCGGGGCCATCTGGGAAGCGGGCATCCAGCAGAGGTCGTCGGCGTTCGCCATGGAGAGTCCCCTCACCCTCACCCTCTCCCCTGAGGGGAGAGGGTGTGTTGTTAGGCGCCGCGGAGGCGCGGGTCGAGCGTGTCGCGGAGCGCGTCGCCGAGCAGGTTGGAGCCGAACACCGCGAGGCTGATGGCCAGGCCCGGGAACAGGACGAGCCAGGGCGCCTTCTGCGCGTACTCCGCCGCGGAGACCGAGAGCATCCGGCCCCACGACGGATAGGGCTCGGGCACCCCCAGGCCCAGGAAGGACAGCGCGGCCTCCACCAGGATCGCGCTGCCGAGCTGCGCGGTGCAGAGCACGATGAACGGGCCCATGGTATTGGGCAGGACGTGGCGGAACGCGATGCGCACATGCCGGAGGCCGACCGCGCGCGCCGCCTCCACGTACTGCATCTCACGGATCGACAGCACGCTCGCCCGGATGACCCGCGCGGCCCTCGGAATGATCGGGATCGAGATCGCCAGCACCACGTTCGGGATCGACGGGCCGAGCGCCGCCGACATGACGAGCGCCAGCACGAGCAGCGGCAGCCCCTGCAGGATGTCCATCACCCGCTGGGTGATGAGGTCGGTCTTGCCGCCGACGTAGCCGGACAGGAGCCCGATGATCCCGCCGAACACCGAGCCGAGGAGCGTGGAGGCCAGGCCCACGATGAGCGAGACCCGGGCCCCGTGCACGACGCGCGAGTAGATGTCGCGACCCAGGTGATCGGAGCCCAGCCAGTGGTCGGGGCCGGGCCGGGCCAGACTCTGCCCCGCGTCGGTGGCGATGGGATCGTGGGTCGCGAGCTGGTTGGCGAAGACCGCGGTGAGGAACATCACCACCATGAGCAGCCCGCCGATCGCGCCCAGGGGCTTCTTGCGGCAGAAGCGCGCGAGCACGGTCCAGGCCCCGGGCCGGCGCAGGCCGAGGCTCACCGGCGCCGTCTCGACCCCGAGCGGTCTAGTGGCCATAGCGGACGCGCGGATCGAGGAAGCCGTAGAGCATGTCCACGACCAGGTTCGAGACGATGACCACGATCGCGATGAACATGACCAGGTTCTGGACGATCGGGTAGTCCCGCCAGAGGATCGCCTCCACCAGGAAGCGCGCGAGCCCGGGCAGGTTGAAGACGGTCTCGGTCACCACGAGCCCGCCGATGAGGAACGCGAACTCGATGCCGATCACGGTGACCACCGGCAGGATCGCGTTCTGCAGCGCGTGACGCCAGATCACCACGCTCCCGGACTGGCCCTTGGCGCGCGCGGTGCGGATGTAGTCTTCGCGCATCACCTCGAGCAGCGACGAGCGGGTGATGCGCATGATGAGCGCGGACGAGCGGTAGCCCACCGCGAGGGACGGCAGCGCGAACTGCACCGCGTGCAGCCAGAAGTTCTCGGACGGCGACACGTAGGTCACCGGCGGGATCCACCCGATCCACGCCACCAGCCCGAGGATGATGACCATGCCCAGCCAGAACGAGGGCATGCTGAGGCCGGCGAGGCTGAAGACCCGCAGCGCGTAGTCGAGCGGGGTGTCCTGGCGGACCGCGCTGATGACCCCGAGCGGCACCCCCAGCGCCACCGACACGATCAGCGACAGGATCGCCAGCTCGAGGGTCACCGGGATGAGCGGGCGGATGATCTCCCACGCGGGCAGGTCGTAGCGATAGGACTTGCCGAGATCGCCGGTCAGGATCTGGCGCATCCATTCGAGGTACTGCACCCACACCGGCCGATCGAGCCCGAGCTCCTTCTCGATGGCCACCCGCTCCACCGGGTTCACGTAGCCGCCGGTGGAGAAGAGGATGTCGACGATATCGCCGGGGGCCAGACGCAGCATGCCGAAGATCACGATCGACATGCCGAGCAGGGTCAGGAGACCGATGCCCAGCCGCTGGGCGATGTACGTCTTCACCGGATCGGGGGGCCTACTTGTCCCGCCACACGTCGGCCATGCGGCCGAAGTTGTAGATGTTGTCGTGCGGCACCATCCCCTTCACGTGCGGCCACACCGTGAAGTAGTCGAGCTTCCAGTCCAGGATGGGCCGCGCCGCCTCTTCCTCGATCTGCCTCTGGAGCGTCGCCAGCATCTGCAGCCGCTTCTGCGAATTGAGCTCCTGCGACTGCTGATCGATCATCTTCATCACGAGCTCGCTGCAGTACTGGCTGTAGTTCCGGGGCGAGCCGCACGCGTAGTTCTCGTAGTAGTTGGCGTCCGGCTCGTCGACGCCCAGCCCGGTGAGGTTGGCCCCGATCTGGTAGTCGCCGCGGGTGGCCATCGCGTGCCACTGGGCCGTCTCCACCTGCTTGAGGCTGGCCTCGATGCCGACCTGCTTCAGCTCGTTGATCACGAAGGAGGCCATGTCCACGTAGATCGCGATCGCGCGGGTGACCATCTCCACGCGGAGCGGATTCTGCGCGGTGATGCCCGCCTCGCCGAGGAGCTTCCGGGCACGCGCCTTCATGTCCGCCGGCTTGCCGTATCCGGGCAGGGTGGCCAGGTCCTTCTCGAGCAACCCCCAGACGCCGTACGGCTTCGGCTGCATCGAGGCTCCCGGCACCGCGCCACCCTGATGCACGGCCTGGATGAGGGCCCGGCGGTCGATCGCGTAGCTCACCGCCTGCCGCACCTTGGGGTTGTCGAACGGCGCTTTCTTGGTGTTCATGATGATGTTGTCGCTCACCGCCTGCGCGACCGGCGTGATCACGAGCTGCGGGACGGCCTTCTTGAGCTGCTCGGCCGCGGTCTTGCTGGTCTCACCCGGGAACGAGACGTCGAGCTGCCCCGCCTGGAGCGCCGCGACACGGGTGCCGCGCTCCTTGATGATCACGTAGCGGAGGCTGTCGAGGTAGGGACGCCCCTTCACGAAGTAGTCCGGGTTCTTGACGTAGTCCACGAACTCGCCCTTCCGCCACTCCTTCACCTTGAAGGGACCGGTGCCGATGCAAGCCGTGCGGTAGGTGGCGGGATTGACGTGGGCCGCGTAGATGGGCGTGTAGCCGGAGGCCAGCATGTTGAGCAGGCCAGGCTGCGGTCGCTTGAGCCGGAAGACCACCGTGGAGGGATCCGCCGCCTCGACCGCCTCGATGTTCGCGTACCAGTCCTTGCGGGGGTTGATCCGGAGCTTCGCGGTCGCGTCGGGGGCCTCGCGCAGCATGTCGAACGTGAACTTCACGTCCTTCGACGTGAACGGCTGGCCGTCGTGCCACTTGACGTTCCTGCGCAGGAAGAACACCAGGTTGCGGTAGTTGTCCTGCCAGGACCACTTCTCGGCGAGCTCGCCCACGATATTCTCGGGAGTCTCGGGCCGCTTCAACTGGTCGAAGACCACCAAGTTGTTGAAGCACGGCAGGGACGGGAACGACGTGGAGATGGTCGAGGACTCATGGACCGCGAAGCCGGGCGACAGGTCCTCCCGGAGCATGATGTTCAGATGCCCACCGGACTTCGGCGTCTGCGCGCGCGCGGGTGTCACCCCCAGGCCGACGAGGGTCGCCAGAGCAAGGACCGGCACCAAGAGCATGCGGCGGGAACGCGTCATTGTGTTCCTCCCAGTCGCGAAAACGCCGGGGCGGTCGCGAGCGAAGCCGGAGTCGGAAAGTATTGAGAATATACGCCAACGCTCCGATTCCGACAACTGCGACCGCCCGGCCCGCGACGCGGTTTCCCGCATGACGCCGGCGGCCCCGATGGGGGCCCGCGAAGAGCTAGAGCGTGGCGTGCGGCTCCCGGACGCCGCGCCGCACCTCGCGGCGCGTGAGCAGCTCCTCGAGCGCGATCGTGCGGGCTCCGCCGCGGCGTCGGAGCTCCGGCCGCGCCAGGATCGGGCGCTGGCGGATCCGCGAGGCCAACCCGTTGCGCACCGCCCGGTCGGCGTAGAGGCTCCGCAGCGCGCGGCACATGAGCGGCCGGCCGCGGTTGTACCCGAAGCGGTGCTTGTACTCGTCGGCGGTCAACCCGTGGCTCCGCAGGTGGGTATTCGTGAGCTGGCGGAAGACGCCGCCGCAGACGAGGCAGTGGATCGCGTCCTGCTGCACGGCCTGTCGTGGATCGGCGCGCAGCCCGCTCAGCGTGTGCCGACTTCCGGCCGAGCCCGCGACGCTGCTCGCGCGCCGGACCGCCGCGGCCGCGCGGATGCGATCACCGTGGATCGGCGACGCGCCATTCCTGATCGGAAAGGGCCAGAGCGGAGAGTAGGGCGGCGTACCGTTCGCGGGCATGTCAGCCTCCTTCGCACGACGAGGAGCAGCGGCGGACGGAAGAAACATGCCCCTACACATCGCAAACCAAGTGCCATGGAAAAGATCCATCTAATTAATGCTTTGAACAATTACGGTATTGGCGATCGATGATTGACTGGTCAAAATCTTACCAGTGACTTGACCAGTAAGGGCTTCTAGGCAATCCTACCGGGCGATGGATCCCTGGAGCCAGCTCCTGGGTCGGAGCGCCCCGATGGAGGCCTTGCGGGAGACCGTACGACGCCTTCCAGGACGCCAGCACCCCGGCCGGCGGCTCCCCGCGATCCTGCTCCAGGGTGACACCGGGACGGGAAAAGGTCTCGTCGCTCGGTTGATCCACAGCCTGGGCCCGCGCGCCGGCGGCGAGTTCGTCGACGTGAACTGCGGGGCGATTCCCGAGACGCTGCTCGAGTCCGAGCTGTTCGGCTTCGAGCGCGGCGCGTTCACCGATGCCCGGAAGGCGAAGCCCGGCCTCTTCCAGACCGCGCACCACGGCACCATCTTCCTGGACGAGATCGGCGCGACCCCCGAGCCGTTGCAGGCGAAGCTCCTGACCGTCATCGAGGAGCGCGTGGTGCGGCGACTCGGCGGCACTCGGCCCGAGCCCGCGGACGCCTGGATCATCAGCGCCACGAACATCGATCTCCTGGCCAGCGTCCGGGAGCGGCGTTTCCGCGAGGATCTCTACCACCGCCTCGCGGTCCTGACCCTGCGCCTGCCGCTGCTCCGGGAGCGCGGTCAGGACGTCCTGCTCCTCGCCGAGCACTTCCTCGCCCGCTCCTGCTCCGACTACGGCCTGCCGGTGAAGACCCTGACCGCCGACGCGCGCGACCGGCTGATGGCGTATCCCTGGCCGGGCAACGTGCGCGAGCTGTCGAACGTGATCGAGCGGGTCGCGCTTCTCACCGAGGAGAACGTCATCAAGGCCCACCACCTGGGGCTGGACGAAGGGAGCCCGTCGACGGGATCCGCGCCGCCGGGCGCTCCGGGTGGTACCCCTTCCCCACCGCCGGTCTCGTTCGGGGACGCGATGCGCGCGCACCTGCGGGTCACCCTCGATCAGACCGGCTGGAACATCTCGCGCACCGCCACGATCCTGAACATCTCCCGCAACACGGTGCGCGCTCGCATGGAGAAGCTGGGGTTGCGTGAAGGCCCCGCCCCTGCGGCACGGCGCGAGGCGCGCACGCCCGCGCCCGTCCGTTCCGCTCCACCTCCGTCATCGGACCGATCCGCGGCGACGCCGGGCCCGGCGTCGCGCCCCGCGCTCCCCACCGTCCGCTGGGAGCGGCGCCCCATCGCCGTGATGCGCGTGGCGCTCATGGTGCCGGAGACCGGCGATGTCCTCTCGGATACCGCGCGCGCGCTCGAGACCCTCATCGAGAAGGTCCAGAGCTTCGGGGGACGCGTGGAGGCGCTCGGGCAGCGCGCCCTGGACGCCGCCTTCGGGGTGGAGCCCATCGAGGATGCGCCGCGGCGCGCGGCACACGCCGCGATGGCGATGCAGCGGGCCGTCGAGCGGATCCGCGAGGACTCCCCCTCCCCGCTCGCGACCCGGATCGCCATCCACGCGGCCCAGGCCCTGGTGGCCCAGGCGGGGCGCCTGGTCCAGATCGACCAGGAGGCGAAGGAGCAGGCGGCCTTCGTGCTCGATGACCTGATCGCGGCCGCCGAGCCCGGCGGCATCCTCGCCAGCCCGGCCGCGGGCGCGCAGCTCGGGCGCCGCTTCGAGCTGGTCGCCATCGATGGGACGGACGATGCTCCGACCGCGTTCCGCCTCGTCGGACGCGAAGGACCGGGGCTGAGCGCGGCCGGGCGCATGGCGACCTTCGTCGGCCGTCACCAGGAGATGGCGGTGCTGCACAGCCGGCTGCTCGGCGCCCTCCGCGGGCGAGGACAGCTCGTCAGCATCGTGGGGGACGCCGGGATCGGGAAGTCGCGGCTGCTCTACGAGTTCAGCCAGAGCGTGAGTGCCGAGCAGGCGATCTACATCGAGGGGCGCTGCCTGTCCTACGGAAGCACGATCCCCTACCTGCCGGTGCTCGACCTGATTCGCGGCGTCTGCCACATCACCGAGGCCGACAACGCGGCGGACGCGGGCGAGAAGATCCGGCAGACCCTCGCGCGGGCGGGCATGGATCCGGGCACGCTCACCCCCTACCTGCTCGATCTCCTCGGGTACAAGGACAGCCTCCGGGAGCTCACCCTCGGCTCTCCCGACGCGATCAAGGCCGGCATCTCCGAAGCCCTCCGCCAGATCACGCTGGGAGCCAGTCATCACCAGCCGTTCCTCATCGTGATCGAGGATCTGCACTGGATCGACCAGGCGTCGGAGGAGCTGCTCGCGTCCATGGTGGACGGGCTTCCCGGCGCGGCGGCGCTCTTCGTCGTGACCTACCGGCCGGGCTACGAGCCGCCGTGGGCCAACCGATCGTTCGCCACCCAGCTCTCACTGCCTCCGCTCTCCAACGAGGACAGTCTCACCGTGACTCACTCGGTGCTACCCGCGGCGGCGCTGCCGCGGCCGGTCGCCGAGATGATCCTGAGCCGCGCCGAGGGCAATCCGTTCTTCCTGGAGGAGCTGGCGCTGTCCATCCAGGATCACGGCGGCCTGACCGGCGACCTCGCGGTGCCCGACACGGTGCAGGGCGTGTTGCTGAGTCGGATCGGGCGCCTCGCCGAGACCGAGCAGGCCCTGCTCCAGTCCGCATCGGTCATCGGCAAGGACGTTCCGCTTCCGGTCCTGGCCGCGGTGAGCGAGCTGCCCGAGGAGCCGCTCGCCCAGGCGCTGCGCCACCTGAGCGCGGCGGAGTTCCTCTACGAGGTCGGGACCTTCCCGGAGGTCAAGTACCGCTTCCGGCACGCGCTCACCCACGAGGTCGCCTACGAGAGCCTCCGGCCGGAGCGCCGCCGACAGCTGCACGCTCGCATCGTCCTCGCCATCGAGGCGAGCCACTCCGAGCGCCTGCTCGAGGACATCGACCGGCTCGCCCACCACGCGACGAGGGGAGAGCTCTGGGAGAAGGCGGTGGACTATTCGCGCCAGGCCGGCGTCAAGGCCGCCGCGCGCTCCGCCCACCTCCAGGCGGTCGCGTATCTCGAGCAGGCGCTGGACGCCCTCGGCCGGCTGCCCGAGGATCGCGCGCAGATCGAGCAGGCCATCGACGTCCGGCTCGAGCTTCGCAACTCCCTGCACCCGCTCGGGGACCCCGAGCGCATCGTCGCGCTCCTGCGGGAGGCGGAGGCGCTCGCCCGGATGCTCGACGATCCGCGACGGCTCACCCGCGTCTTCTCGTTCATGACGCAGTACTTCCGGCTGGTCGGGCACCTCGACCTCGCGGTGGAATCGGCGGAGCGCGCGCTCACGCTCGCCGATCGGCTGCGGGACACCCCCTTCTGGATCATCGCCAACACCTTTCTCGGCGCGGCCTACGATGCCCGGGGCGAGTTTCGCAAGGCGGCCGACGTCCTCCGGAAGAGCGTGGAGGCCCTGCCCGACATCGCGCTCGGCCAGGACGTGCGGGTCGCCGGGCTCGTGCCGGTCTTCGCCCGGATCTACCTGGTCTACTGCCTGGCCGAAATGGGGGAGTTCCGCGAGGGGCTGGACCACGGGGACGAGGGCACCCGGCTCGCCGAGGCCGCCAGCGACGCGTACAGCCTGATCTTCGCCTCGTGCGGCGTCGGGACCCTGCACCTGCTCCGGGGCGACGTGGCGCCGGCGATCGAGACGCTCGAGCGCGGGCTCACCCTCTGCCGGACGTTGATCGTGCCGGTGGCGCTGCCCCTGATCGCGTGCGCGCTGGGCGCCGCCTATTCCCTGGCCGGTCGATCGAGCGACGCGATCGCGCTGCTCGAGGAAGGGGCCCGGGAAGGCCTCGCGATCGGAAGAATGGGCGGGCACTCCCTGCTCGTGGTCCGTCTGGGCGAGGCCTATCTCCGCGCCGGCCGCCTCGACGAGGCCGACGAGACGGCCCGGCGGGCCCTGCTGATGGCCCGCGAGAAGAGCGAGCGCGCGCACGAAGCGTACGCCCTGCACCTCCTGGGTGAGGTGGTGGCGCAACGGACCCCCGGGGATCCGGAGGCGGCCGACGCCGCGCTCCGGCAGGCCGCGGCCCTCGCCGAGGAGCTCTCGATGCGGCCGCTCCTCGCGCACTGCCAGGTGAGCCGGGCCCGCCTCGAGTGCCGGGCCGGCCGGACCGCGGGCGCGCGGCAGCTCCTCGACGCGGGCACCGCCGCCTACCGCGAGATGGAGATGCCGTTCTGGCTCGAGCGGGCGGAAGCCCTGGCCCGCTCGCTAGCCTGACGCCTTCTTCTCGCGCGACCGCACCTGGATATCCACGAGGTCCAGCCCGCACGCCCGGGCCAGCCGCCTGATCTCCAGGCGCACCGTCTCCAGGTCGTGCGAGCCGATCGGCCCGTTCAGATCGATGCGACCGACCTCGATGCTACCGGCGGCGGCGTCCGGCCTTGGCCGCCCGCTTCTTGGCCGCGGTGGCGTGCGCCTTCCACTTCTTTTCAATGGCCTTCACTCCCTTCCTGAACTGCGCGAGGAGGGCCCGCGTCTGGGGGCTCTTGGGTGTCGCCGCGATCCGGATCGTGGTGCGGCCCTTCTTCGTCGTCTGGCTCACCTGGATCATCATGGCGTCGGCTCCTCTGGGTGCGTGTTG
>CAMLFJ010000064.1 GCA_946479205.1 uncultured bacterium
GACTGCGGCGCGCGGGCCGCGTCGATGCCCCTGGGCGCCGCTGCGCTCGCCGGCACGGCGTTTCCGATCGATCTCGAGGCGCTCGCGAAGGATCTCGGCTTCGCCGCGGTCTCGCCGAACAGCCTCGACTCGGTCAGTGACCGCGACACCTTGCTCGAGTTCCTGGCCGCGGGCGCGATCACCGGCATGCACCTGTCGCGCCTCGCCGCCGATCTGACCTTGTGGGCCACCGCGGAGTTCGGCTTCGTGGAGTTCTCGGACGCCTTCGCGACCGGGTCGTCGATCATGCCGCAGAAGAAGAACCCCGACGTGGCCGAGCTCATCCGGGGCAAGACCGGCCGGCTCTACGGCAACCTCACCGCCGCCCTGACCGTCATGAAGGGGCTCCCCCTCACCTACAACTCGGACATGCAGGAGGACAAGGAGCCGCTCTTCGACACGGTGGACACGCTCGAGGCGATGTTCCGCGTGCTGCCCCCGATGCTCGGCTCGCTGACCTTCCGGGTCGACCGCATGCGGGACGCGGCGGGGGCCCACTACTCCACCGCGACCGACCTCGCGGACTACCTCGTCCGCCAGGGCCTGCCCTTCCGCGACGCGCACGAGGTGGTGGGCCGCGCGGTGCGCCACGCCATCACGCGCGGCCGCGAGCTGGGCGACCTGCCGCTCGAGGAGCTGCGCCAGTTCTCCCCGCTGATCGGGCGCGACGTCTACCCGGCGCTGACCGTGGAGGCCTCGCTGCGCGCCCGCGCGGTGATCGGCGGCACCGCCCCGGACGCGGTCCGCCGTCAGCTCGAGCAGGCGAAGGCCCTGCTCGCGAACGGGCCGGGCGCGTGAGAGCGGGCGCGCGGGGCGCGCTGCTGCTGCTCCTGGCCACGAGCGCCCTGGTGGCCTGCGGCAAGAAGGGGCCGCCCATCGCCCCCGAGCTGCGCGTGCCCGCGGGCCCGACCGGGCTGCACGGCGCGGTGGACGAGCAGAGCGTCGTGGTGGGCTGGACCGGCCCCGGCACCCGCGTCGACGGGTCGCGCCTGCGCGCGATCGCGCTCTACAAGCTCTACCGGCGGGAGGAGACCAACGGCGGCGAGCCCAAGGCCGCGATGCTCTCCTTCGGGCGCGTGGTGGGCTACGACGAGATCGCCACGATCCGGACCGAAAGCCCCGCGCCCGCGACCGTACAGGGCACCGCGGTCACGTGGGTGGACCGGCGCGCCCTCTCGATCGGCCGACGCTACGTCTACGTGGTCACCGCCGAGGACGCGCTCGGGCGGAGCAGCGGGCCCTCCGAGCGCCTGGTGATCCCGTACCTGGCCGCCCCCAGGGCGCCGCGCGCGCTGAGCGCGTCACCCGGTGATCGGCGCATCAGCCTCACCTGGCAGCCGCCCGCGGAGCTGGTGGACAGCTCGCCCGCCCCCGGCGACCTCCGCTACGTGGTGCTGCGGGGCGCGGGCGCGGAGGGCGCGCTCGCCGCGATCACGCCCACGCCGGTGGCGGGCACCGCGTTCACCGACGAGCCCGTGGACAACGACACCGACTACCGCTACGCGGTGCGCGCGGTGCGGGTGGACCCGGCGGTGAGCGCCACCGGTGAGATCTCGGCCCCGGTGGTCATCGCGGCCGCCAACACCACGCCACCGGTGGCGCCCGCCAACCTGCTCGCGGTGCCGTCGCCGGGCGCGGTGCGGCTGGCCTGGAACCCG
This sequence comes from uncultured bacterium, assembly GCA_946479205.1. The sequence goes on from CAMLFJ010000064.1 coordinate 1,698, forward strand.
AGCGCCTCACCGGACGTGACGCTCTACGCGATCTACCGGGCGGGCGAGACCGGCGAGTTCATGCGCATCGCGACCACGATGGCGATCTCCACCGTCTACCTGGACCGCGACGTGAGACCGGGCGCGACCTACCGCTACGCGGTCACCGCGCTGGACCGGGCGCGTCGCCCCAACGAGAGCGCGCGCTCCAACGAGATCTCGGTCCGCGTCCCTTAGCCCTCGTTCTGCCAGACCTGTTCCGCGGTCTGGCGACGACGCAACAGGGTGAGCGCGCCGTCGGGGCCGAGCATGACCTCGGGCGCCTGGGGGTAGGAGTTGTAGTTGATCGTGGCCATCCCCGCGCAGTAGGCGCCCGCGCCGCCCACCACCACCAGGTCTCCGATCCGCGGGGTCGCGACCCACCGGGGCGCGAGCGCCTCCGGATCGCCGGGAGCCGGCGTGAGGATGTCTCCCGACTCGCAGCACGGGCCCACGAAGACCACCGCCTTCTGCTCGCGCCCGGCGGCCAGCACGTCGATCGGATGCTGGGCCCCGTACAGGGACGGCCGCGTGATCTCCGGCATGCCCGCGTCGAGCTTGGCGAAGCAGTAGCCCTCGGCGCCGGTATCCACCACGTCCACGCAGGAGGCCACGATCACCCCCGCGTTGGCGACGAGGAAGGTGCCCGGCTCGATCTCGAGGTGGAGACCGCGGCCCGAGCGGTCATGGAAGGCCTCGATCTCGCGCCGCACGTGCGCGCCCACGTCGGCCATGTCCACCGACGGCTCCTCGGGCATGCGGCCGACCTTGAACCCGCCCCCCAGGTTGATGCTCCCCACCTCGGGCAGCTGGCCGGCCAGGTCGAGGGTCATCCGCGCGCAGCGCTTCCACACCTCCGGATCGGTTCCGGAGCCGACGTGCGAGTGCAGGCGGCGGATGCGCAGGTCGTAACGCTTCGCGATCGCCAGGATCTCGGGCATCGCCTCGTGCCAGATCCCGAAGCTCGAGGCGGGCCCGCCGGTGTTGGTGCGCTTGGTGGACCCGGTGCCCAGCCCCGGGTTCACGCGCACGGACAGCTCGCGGCCGGGGGCGACCCGCCCGAACGCGTCGAGCTGGTGCAGCGAGCAGGCGTTGAAGAGCACGCCGCGCGCGAGGTGCCGCTCGAGCGCGCGCGACGGCATCTGCGAGGTGAGCTGGATGCGCTCGGGGGCGAAGCCCGCCCGCAGCGCCCGATCCACCTCGAAGTCGCTCGAGGCGTCCACGTGCAGACCCAGGTCGCGGAACAGGGCGAGGATGCCGCGGCTCGGGTTGGCCTTCATCGCGTAGCGCACGGTGAGGCCGAACGGCGCCGGGAAGGCCAGCGCCTGCCGCGCCGCGGTCTCGAGCGCAGCGCGGTCGTAGACGTAGCAGGGCGTGCCGAAGCGACGGCGCACCTCGGCGGCGACGTCGGCGGTGACGTGAGCGGTACGGCCGTCGGCGAGGGGGCTGTCCATCCGCTGGAGTCTACCGCATCACGGCTGCCGCTTGAAGTGCTTCCGGCTCTGATGTTAAAGTCAAGAAACTCTTCGTCCCACATCGGAGTGAGCAACGGAGGGACTCAACCATGCGCGCCACATTCCAGGGATCGATCGTCGCCCTCGTGACCCCGTTCCGCGGCGGAAAGGTGGATGAGGCCAAGCTCCGCGAGCTGGTCGAGTGGCACGTCGCCAGCGGCACGGACGGCATCGTGCCCTGCGGCACCACCGGGGAGTCCCCCACCCTGAGCCACGACGAGCACAAGCGCGTGGTGGAGCTGGTCATCGAGACCGCCCGCGGACGGGTGGCCGTCATCGCAGGCACCGGCTCCAACTCCACCTCCGAGGCGATCGACCTCACCGCGCACGCCAAGAAGGCGGGGGCCACCGGCGCGCTGGTGGTCAACCCCTACTACAACAAGCCCACCCAGGAGGGGCTCTACCGGCACTTCCGCGCGGTGGCGGACGCGGTGGACATCCCGATCCTCGTCTACAACATCGCGGGCCGCACCGCGGTCAACGTGGAGACGGAGACCCTGGCCCGCATCGTGCGCGACTGCCCGAACGTGGTGGGCGTCAAGGAGGCCTCGGGCTCGCTCGATCAGATGACCCAGGTGATCCTCGCGTGCGGCCCCGACTTCTCGGTCCTCTCGGGCGACGACAACATCACCCTGCCCCTCATGTCGGTCGGCGGGCGCGGGGTGATCTCGGTCATCGCCAACCTGATGCCGCGCGAGACCGCCGAGATGACGCACGCCGCGCTGGCGGGCGACTGGAAGCAGGCCCGCGAGCTGCACCTCAAGCTCTTCCCGCTGTCGCGCGCCGTGTTCATCGAGACCAACCCCATCCCGGTCAAGGAAGCGCTCGCGATGATGGGCAAGCTGGCCGAGCCGGAGTTCCGGCTGCCCATGTGCCGGATGGCCGAGGCGAACCGGCCGCGACTCCGGGCGGTGCTGTCCTCGCTCGGCCTCGTCAAGGGCTGATCCTCCGCTCGTCATGGCGGATGTCGTCGTCGCCGGCGCCGCCGGCCGGATGGGCAACCGTCTGGTCGCGCTGCTGCAAGAGGACAAGGAGCTGCGCTTGGTGGCCGCCCTCGAGGCTCCCGGCCATCCCGCCCTTGGGCGGGACGCGGGCGAGGCGGCGGGGGTAGGCCGGCTCGCGGTCCCGATCACCGCCGACGCGGACGCGGTCCTCGGCAAGGACCGCATCCTGATCGAGTTCTCGGTGCCGGAGGCGAGCCTGACCCACGCGCGGCTGGCCGCCCGGCAGGGGGGGCGCGCGGTGATCGGAACCACCGGCTTCACCCCCGCGCAGCGCGAGGAGCTCGCGGCCATCGGCCGGAGCATCGCGATCCTGGTCGCGCCCAACATGAGCGTGGGCGTCAACGTGGCGTTCCGCATCCTCGCGGACATGGCGCGGATGCTGGGCGACGACTACGACGTGGAGATCGTCGAGACCCACCACCGCTTCAAGAAGGACGCGCCCAGCGGCACCGCGCTGCGGATGGCCGAGGTGGTGGCCGAGGCCCTCGGCCGCGATCTCGCGACGAGCGCGGTCTACGACCGGCACGACAAGCTGGCGGAGCGCTCCCGGAGGGAGATCGGGATGGCGGCGCTGCGCTCGGGCGACGTGGTCGGCGAGCACACCGTCTCCTTCGGCGCGCTCGGCGAGCGGCTCGAGCTGACCCATCGCGCGCAGAGCCGCGACAACTTCGCGCGGGGCGCTCTGCGCGCGGCCCGCTTCATCGCGACGGCCCGGCCGGGGCTCTACTCGATGCAGGACGTGCTGGGGCTCGCATGAGGATCGTGCGCTTCCGGGCCGGCGGCAAGATCCGCTACGGCGTCCTCGAGGGCCAGCACATCGTGGAGTACGCGGGGACGCCCTACGGCACCTTCAAGAAGGCGCGGAAGAAGTACCTGCAGAGCCAGGCGGTGCTGCTGGCCCCGGTGGTGCCCACCAAGATCGTGGGGGTGGGTCTCAACTACCGCGAGCACGCCGAGGAGATGAACGTGCAGGTGCCGGCCGAGCCTCAGATCTTCTTCAAGCCGATCTCGTCGCTCTGCGGGCCCGACGATCCGATCGTCTTCCCGCCCCAGTCGCGGCGGGTGGACTACGAGGGTGAGCTCGCCATCGTGATCAAGAAGCGCTGCCACCACGTGCCCGCGGAGCGGGCGCGCGAGTACGTGCTCGGCTATACCTGCCTCAACGACGTCACCGCCCGCGACCTCAACGTGCGCGACGGCCAGCCGACGCGCGCCAAGGCCTTCGACAGCTTCTGCCCGGTGGGGCCGTGCATCGCCACCGACATCGATCCCAACGGGGTCGACCTCGAGACCTGGGTCAACGGCGAGCGGAGGCAGGCCTCCAATACCAAGCACCTGATCTGCCCGGTCGAGGACCTGGTGGCGCGCATCTCCGCGATCATGACGCTGCTGCCCGGCGACCTCATCGCCACCGGCACCCCCGGCGGCATCGGGTCGCTCAGGCCCGGCGACAAGGTGGAGGTGCGCATCGAGTCCATCGGCGGCCTGAAGAATCCCGTCATCCGAATCCAGGAGAACCACGAGTGAGCCCATCGCCTGCGCCCGTTCCGCTGGCCGCCCGGCTGGCCAAGCTGCCCCCGTACCTCTTCGCGGAGATCGACAAGAACAAGCGCGAGGCCCGCGCCCGCGGCGTCGATCTCATCGACATGGGCATCGGCGATCCGGACCTGCCCACGCCGCCCCATATCATCGAGGCGATCAAGCGCTCGGCCGAAACCCCGGCGAATCACCGGTACCCCGACTACGAGGGCCTGCTCACCTTCCGCACCGCGGTCGCCAACTGGTACCGCGGCCGCTTCGGGGTCACCCTCGATCCGCAGACCGAGGTGCTCACCCTCATCGGGTCGAAGGAGGGCACCGCCCACATGCCGCTCGCCTTCGTGAACCCGGGCGACGTGGTGCTGGTGCCGGACCCGGGCTACCCGGTCTACGCGGCGGGCACCTGGTTCGCGGACGGCGACGTGCATTTCATGCCGCTGCGCCGCGCCAACGGCTTCCTGCCGGATCTCGACGCGATCCCCGCGGACGTGGCGAAGCGCGCCAAGCTCATGTACCTGAACTACCCCAACAACCCCACCGCGGCGGTGGCGACCCGCGAGTTCTTCGGCAAGGTCGTCGACTTCGCGCGGCGGCACCAGATCATCGTCTGCCACGACGCGATGTACTCGGAGCTGCGCTTCGACGACTACCGGCCGCCCTCCTTCCTGGAGACGCCGGGGGCGATGGACGTGGGCGTCGAGTTCCACTCGCTGTCCAAGACGTACTCCATGACCGGCTGGCGGCTCGGCTTCTGCTCGGGCAACGCGGGCGCGATCGCCGGCCTCGGCAAGATCAAGACCAACGTGGACTCGGGCGTCTTCCAGGCCGTGCAGGAAGCCGGCATCGCCGCGCTGACCGGGCCCCAGGATCTCTCCGAGCAGTACCGCCGCACCTACCAGGACCGTCGCGACGTGGTGGTGGCGGGACTCAAGCGGCTCGGCTGGGACGTGGACGTGCCGAAGGCCGCCTTCTTCATCTGGGCTCCGGTCCCGGGCGGTCTCGACTCGCGCACCTTCGCGGCGCGCATGCTCAACGAGGTCGGCTGCGTGATCACGCCCGGCGTCGGCTTCGGCCCCTCCGGGGAGGGCTTCTACCGGATCGCGCTCACCATCGACGCCAAGCGCCTTCAGGAGGCGATGGACCGCCTCCGGGGGCTCAAGCTCTGAGCTCTGATAAAATCTTCCTGGAGGATGTCCGCTTCTACGGGCACCACGGGGTCACGAAGGCCCAGCAGACGGTCGGCGCGTGGTTCGCGGTGGACGCCGAGCTCGCACTCGATCTCGCCGCCGCGGCGGCCTCGGACGATCTGCGGTCCACGGTGGACTACGGGCTGATCGCCGCGCGCATCGTGGAGGTGTCCACCAAGGAGCGGGTCAACCTCCTCGAGCGGCTGGCGGGGCGGCTGGCCCAGATGCTGCTCGCGGAGTTTCCCTGCGAGGAAGTCCGGGTGCGGGTGCGCAAGCTCACGCCCCCGATGGAAGGGCTCCAGGGCATCCCGGGCGTCGAGCTGACTCGGCGGAGACGGTAGCGATCACATGGCGCGGGTGTTCCTCTCGGTGGGGTCGAACCTGGGCGACCGGCTGGATTGCCTGCGCCGCGCCGTCGAGCAGCTCCGCGCCATGCAGGATCTGCGCTTCCTCGACGCCTCCCCGCTCTACCGCACCGAGCCCTGGGAGCGGCCGCCCGGCCGGCCCGACGACGATGCCGGCTGGTTCTTCAACTGCGCGGTCGTGATCGAGACCGAGCTGGCCCCGGCCACGCTGCTCGCTCGGCTGCAGGCGCTGGAAGAGGCCCTGGGGCGCGAGCGGCGCGGGGGCACGCCGGAGGCTCAGCGCTACGAGCCGCGGCCGCTCGACATCGACATCCTGCTCTACGACGATCGGGTGATCAGCGGCCCCGAGCACCTGCACATCCCGCACCTGCTCATGCACGAGCGCCGGTTCGTGCTGCGCCCGCTCGCCGACCTCGCTCCCGACCTGGAGCACCCGGTGCTCTACCAGACCATCCAGGAGCTGCTGGACCTGCTCGAGGACGAGCACGAGGTGCGGGAGTCGGACCTGCCGCGCCGGTGGTTCGACGGCTGACGTCACGTGGCCGACGACGAGTTTCGGCAGCAGGCCCTGCAGCACCTGGACGCCCTCCATAACCTGGCCGTCTACCTGACCCGGAACGGGTCCGAGGCGGAGGATCTTGTCCAGGAGACCTATGTCCGGGCCATGCGGTTCTCCCACCGGTTCCAGCCGGGAACCCATCTGCGGGCCTGGTTGTTCCAAATATTGAGAAACACGTTCTTGACGTTCTACCGGCTCCGGGAGCGGGAATCCGCCCTCTCGGAGGATGGGGTCCCGGAAGGCGACGCGCCGATGTTCCACGACGCCGCCGGGCGGGATAGCGAGAGCGCCGGGGCCCACATGGATCTGGACCGGGCCCTGAATAGGCTGCCGGAGGAGTTCAAGACGCCGCTCCTGCTGGCCGAGGTCGAGGGGCTGGCCTTGGAGGACGTGGCGCGCATCATGGACTGCCCCGTGGGCACCGTGAAGTCCCGGATCTTCCGCGCCAAGGAGCGGCTGCGCGGGTACTTGAAAGACTACAAATAGGGGAGTCATGACGAGCGAGAAGGTGGAACCGCAGGAGGAGGACGGCGGGATGGGCCGGCTGCTGCGCGAGCGGCTGCCGCGTCACCCCGCGCCGCCCGTCCTGCGCGCCGCGGTGGTCGAGGCGCTGATGCCCGGCCGCCCGCGGCAGCCCTGGTGGGTGCTCTGGCTGCCGCCCGCGTTCTCCGCGGTGGCCACCGCGCTGATCATGCTCCTCTATCTCGCGCCCTCGCTCCCATCGGCGCCCGGATCCGATCCGGTGCAGCTCGTGACCCGCGCGGTGCTCGCCGAGTACGCGCGCAGCGTCTTCTGGGGCGAGAACCGCAGCGACGTGGTCCCCGCCGCCCTCCCGCAGGCGATGGCGGAGAGCGGCATCGCGCTGAGCTGGGTCTTCACGGGCGACGACGACATCCGGCTCATCAACGCCAAGCCCACGTACCTCGAAGGCCGGCGCGGCATCGAGCTGGCCTACGAGGACACGGCCGGCCACACCGTGACCTACGTCATCGTGCCGGGCGGGAGCGTGGCCCTGCCCGAGCGCGGCCGGGTGCAGATCGACCGGTGGCGGCCAGTGGTGAGGAAGGAAAATGGCTTCAGCCTGATCCTGTGGCGCCAGCAGGGCATGCTCTGCGTGATGGTGTCGGACCTCGTCTCCGACGATGACCTCTCGCGCTTCAAGCAGTACTTCGTGAAGGTGCGGTCGTCGACCGAGCCGTACGCGGTGTACTAGGCGGAGCTCGACGCGCGGAACCCCGGGGCCTGCTCCACGACCCAGGGCAGGGCCATCAGGGCCCAGGCGACCATCACGACCTCGGAGTCGCCGAAGTTGTACTCGGTGAGACCGCCGAGGAGAAACCCGGTGATCGCGGCCAGGCTCCCCGCCACCAGCGCCCGCTCCCGCCCGGCCTCGGCCGGGAGCCGCCACCACTGCCGGAGCGCGTGCACGTAGAAGGCGACCCAGATCCACGTCCACGCCGCGAGGCCCAGCACCCCGCGCTCCGCCAGGATCTGCAGCGCGGTGTTGTGCACGTGGGACGTGTGCTGCTTGACCGCCTCCGGCAGCGCGAAGCGCGGGAACTCGCGCTTGACCCCGCCCGGGCCGACCCCCAGCAGCGGGCGCTCCCGCCACATGGCGAGGCCGCTTCGCCACATGTAGACGCGCTCACGCGCTCCCGCCTCGCGGGGGTCCGCCATCTGCACGAGGCGCTGGTGGATCTCCGAGAGCGTGGTGGACCGCTGACGCACGCTCTCGGGGGTGGCCAGCAGCGCCACCAGCAGCACGAGCACGGTCCCGACCACGATCCAGCCCGCGCGGCGGGCCAGGGGCAGCCAGGCGAGAGTCCCGACCACGAACGCGATCCAGGCCCCGCGCGTGAACGTGACCACCAGGGCGGCCAGCGAGAGCAGCCACGGGATCGGGGCCCATCGCCGGAAGGCCGGACCGGTGACGACCCGCGGGAGGGTGGCCAGGAGGACGAGGGTCAGGACCCCGGCCAGGGTCATGTAGATGCTGAAGAGGCCGCGAGCGCGGTCGCAGCGGTGAAAGAGCCAGCGCGGGCTGAACCCGGCCCCGTCCCCGCTCGGACACAAGGTCACCTGCAGCAGCCCGATCAAGGCGGCCAGCGCGACCACGAGGCTCAGGCCGGTGAGGAACGAGTCGGCGGCCTCGGTATCGCGAAGCGCGTTCGCGGTCACGTAGAGGACCGCGACCAGCAGCAGCGTCTTCGAGGCCAGGAGGCTCTCGACCGGGTGCCCCGACCGGAGCGCCGACAGCACTGTCACCGCGCTGAAGGCCGCGACGGGCGGCCAGAGCGGCCAGCGGGCGGCCGCCCGCCCGTCGCGGGAGCGCAACCGCCATAACCAGAGGAGGGTCAGCAGGCCGAGGGCCGATTGCGACCGCGTGATGGACACGCCGAGGCCCACC
>CAMLFJ010000065.1 GCA_946479205.1 uncultured bacterium
GGCTCGACCGGCCCGACGTGGACCGCATCGAGCACATCCGGCCCGCCATCGCGCTCGAGCAGAAGAACCCGGTGCGCACCGCGCGCTCCACCGTGGGCACCGCGACCGAGCTGCACGACTACCTGCGCCTGCTCTTCGCCAAGATCGGCCGCGTCCACTGCCCCACCTGCGGGGCGGAGGCCCGGAGCGACTCGGCCGACCAGGTGGCCGACACCCTCCTGCGCGATCACCCGGGAGCCCGGGCCCTCATCTGCTTCCCCCTGCCCGCCGAGGCGGGCCGCGATCCGCGCGCGCTGTTCACCACCCTGCTCCAGCGCGGCTTCGCCCGCATCAAGGCGGGCGACACCGTGCTGGACCTGGCGGAGGTGACCGCCCGTCCCGGCGGCGCGCCCGCCGATCTCGACCCCGCGCGCCTGGCGGTGGTGCTCGATCGCGTGGTCATCGGCCCGGACAGCCGCCGGCGCATCACCGACTCGCTGGAGACCGCGCTGGCCGAGGGGGTGGGCCGGGCCAGCGTTGATCTGCCTGAGCGCGGCGGCACCGTAACGGTGAGCCGCGACTTCCACTGCCCGACCTGCGGGGTGGCCCTGGCGCGACCGCGGCCCCTGCTCTTCTCGTTCAACCACCCGCTCGGGGCCTGCCCCGAGTGCAAGGGCTTCGGCAACGTGCTGCGCTACGACGAGGCCCGCGTGGTCCCGGATCCCACCCAGAGCCTGGCCGCCGGCGCGGTGGAGCCCTGGTCGCATCCCTCCGGCCGCTGGTACCAGAAGCAGCTCCTCAAGGCGGCCAAGAAGCGGGGGGTGGACGTGAGCCGGCCCTACGCGGAGCTATCCCCGGAGGACCGGCAGTGGGTCTACGACGGCGGCGCCGGGCTCACCGGCATCCGCGGCTTCTTCGAGGAGGTCGAGTCGTACCGCTACAAGCTCCACGTCCGCGTCTTCCTCTCGCGCTACCGCAGCCAGTCGCCGTGCCCGCGCTGCCAAGGACGCCGCCTGCGGCCGGAGGCCCTCGCGGTCCGGGTGGGCGGGGCCAGCATCGCCGAGCTCGGCGATCAGACGGTGGAGGATCTCGACGCGCTCTTCGCGAGCCTGCCGCTCTCCCCCTGGGAGGCCGGGGTGGCGCGCGACGTCCTCAAGATGCTGCGCGCCAAGCTCTCCTTCCTGCTCCGGGTGGGGCTCGGCTACCTCACCCTCGGGCGGCAGACGCGCACGCTCTCCGGCGGGGAGGCGCAGCGGATCAATCTGGCCAACCAGCTCGGGGCCCAGCTCACCGGCACGCTCTACGTGCTCGACGAGCCGTCCATCGGGCTGCACGCGCGGGACACCGCGCGGCTGGCCGAGCTCTGCCGCGAGCTCGCCTCGGGCGGCAACACGGTGGTGATCGTCGAGCACGATCGCGCGCTGATCGAGGCGGCCGACTACGTGATCGAGATGGGCCCCGGCTCGGGCGAGCGCGGCGGCGCCATGGTCTTCGCGGGCACCCAGGCCGAGTTCCGCAAGGACCCGCGCTCCCTGACCGCGCGCTATCTGAGCGGCCGCGACACGATCCCCCTGCCCCTCGCGCGCCGGGAAGGCCGCCGCTCCCTCGTCCTCGAGGGCGCCCGCGCCAACAACCTGAAGGACGTCACGGTGCGGATCCCGCTGCACACGCTCACCTGCGTGACCGGGGTGTCCGGCTCCGGGAAGTCCACGCTCGTGCACGACACGCTCTACCGGGCGGTGGCCCGGCACTTCAAGGTGGACTTCGCGGTCGCGGGGGCCCACGACGAGCTGCGAGGCCTCCAGCACCTCAAGGGCATCCGGCTCATCGACCAGGAGCCGATCGGGCGCACCCCCCGCTCCAACCCGGTCACGTACGTGAAGGCGTTCGACGAGATCCGGCGCCTCTTCGCGGGACTGCCCCGCGCCCAGGCCCTCGGCCTGGGCCCCGGCGCCTTCTCGTTCAACGTGCCGGGCGGCCGCTGCGACACGTGCGAGGGTGACGGTTTCCAGAAGCTCGAGATGTACTTCGTGGAGGACGTGTACGTGACGTGCCAGGAGTGCGAGGGCCGTCGCTACCGATCGGACGTCCTCCAGGTCACCTACAAGAGCCGGGACATCAGCCAGGTGCTGCAGCAGACGGTGGACGAGGCGGTGGACTTCTTCGCCTCCGAGCCGGTGCTGCAGCGCCGGCTCAAGGTGCTCCAGGAGGTCGGCCTCGGCTACCTGCGGCTGGGCCAGCCCGCGACGAAGCTGTCGGGCGGTGAAGCCCAGCGGCTGAAGATCGCGGCCGAGCTCTCCGCGCGCCCCACCACCGATCACCTGTTCATCCTCGACGAGCCCACCACCGGGCTCCATCTCGACGACGTGCGCAAGCTCCTCCTCGTCCTGAACCGCCTGGTTGAGGCGGGGAACACCGTGCTCGTGGTCGAGCACCACCTGGACGTGATCAAGACCGCGGACTGGGTGATCGACCTCGGCCCCGAGGCCGGCTCGGCCGGCGGGGAGCTGGTGGCCGAGGGCACGCCCGAGCAGATCGCGCAGGTCGGCGCGTCCTACACCGGCAAGTTCCTCCGCGAGCTGCTGCCCCGGCCCACCGGCCGCGCGGCGGCCGGCCGGGGCTGATGGACTATCACCACCTGCTCGAGGCGACCGGCATCGTCGTCTCGGGGGTCCTCTTCTACTCCCTGGCCTACGGGTGGTTCGCGCCGGACGATCCGCGCCGCCGGCCCTTCTGGATCGTCACGCTGGGTCTGGTCTGGGGCGCCATCACGGTGGTGCTCATGATCTCCCGCATCGAGACCCGGGAGGGCGTCTTCGTCGACGGGCGCGCGATCCCGATCGCGCTCATCGCCCTCTTCGAGGGCTGGGGGCCCGGGCTCATTGCGGGACTGACCGCGTCGGTCTACCGCGTCTACCTGGGCGGCGCCGGCGCGACGGCGGGGGTGCTCGTGATCCTCGCGGTGGCCACCGCGGGCGGGCTCGCGCACCGCTGGGCCGGGGGCACCGAGCGGGTGCGGGTCCACCACGCGTTCGCGCTCGCGATCGGCACGTTCTTCATCACGTTCGGCGGCTTCAGCCTGCTGGGCGACCCGGGACGGACGCTGTTCGCACGCGTCTGGCCGTCCTATCTGCTGCTGACGGTGGCCGGGCTCCCCATGCTCGCGCTGCTCATGGCGAGCATCATCGAGCGCCGGCAGCTGGCGCAGGAGCGCGAGCGCTTCCGCGCCGTCCTCGACGACGCCACCGACGCGGTCCGCATCGTGGACGCCGACACCCATCGCATCCTCGACTGCAACCGCGCGGACTGCGAGGTCTCCGGCTTCGCCCGCGACGCGATGGTGGGCCGCGACTCCCGGCAGTTCTGGCCGGACTCCGGGCCGAGCGGCGCGGCCCGGCCGGAGCCGTCCCCCGAGGCGCGCGCGACCGGGATCTCGCGGGTGCTCAGCGTGCCGTTCATGACCGCCTCCGGGCGGACGCTCGCGGTGGACTGCTCGCGCCGCTTCGTGGCCTACCGGGGCCGGCGCTACGAGATCGTGATCTACCGCGACGCGGCCGAGCGGCTCGCGGCCGAGGAGGCGCGGCGAGAAGCGGCGTCGCTGCGGTCCGTGAATCTCCTCGCCCAGGCGGCCGCCCACGAGATCAACAATCCGCTCGCGATCATCATGGGCTACAGCCAGCTCCTGGAGGACCGGCTCGCCGCCGAGACCGAGGAAGGCGGGTGGGCCCGGACCTGCCGCCGGGCCGGCGGTCGCATTCGCGACGCGGTCGGGCGGCTCAATCGCATCGTCCGCATCGAGAGTACCGAGCAGAGCGGCGCCCTCCCCCCGATCCTGGACACGGAGCGGTCCGCGGAGAAACCCGACCCCGATGCCCGCGGCGGCTAGCCCCGGCGTCCGGCCGGGGACCGCGCGTCTCTATCTACGGCTGGATCGTGGCGGGCGCCTCCCTGATCGACGAGTTCGGCTGGAGCCGGGCCGCCCTCGTCCTCCTCGCCTTCGCCCGGCCGCCCGCGCCGACAGCCCTCGCTTGACGCCCCCCGCCGCGCTCGCGTAAAGTCCCGGCGCGGAGGATCCCATGGCATCCCTCAAGGACAAGTACTGCATCGTCGGAGTCGGAGAGACCGAGTACAGCCGGCAGTCCGCCCGGAGCACGCGCGCGATGGCGGTCGAGGCGGTCGGCAACGCCATGCGCGACGCCGGTCTCGGCAAGGACGGGGTGGACGGCATGATGTCCTACCAGAGCGGCGACTCCGTCTTCGCCAACTTCGTCGCCCCGGACCTGGGCATCCGGCTCAACTTCTACATGGACGTCTTCGGCGGCGGCTCCTCCACCGAGGCCCTCGTCGGCCTGGCGATGGGCGCGATCGAGGCGGGCATGTGCCACACGGTGGCGATCTTCCGCTCGATGAATGGCTACTCCGATTTCCGGATCGGCGGCACCGGGGCGCGGGCCGCGCAGCCGGTGCGCGGCATGGACCTGGCCCAGGTGCCCTTCGGCATGCGCAGCGCCGGGCAGAACTTCGCGCCGACCTTCATGCGCCACATGTACGAGTACGGGACGACGTCCGAGCAGGTCGCCCACGTACGGGTGGCCCACAGCAAGCACGCCTCCCAGAATCCGAAGGCGTTCCTCAAGGAGCGCGTCACCGTCGCGGACGTGGTCGGCTCCCGGTGGATCTGCAAGCCGCTCCACCTGCTGGACTGCTGCCTCGAGACCGACAATGCGACCGCCCTGATCGTGACCAGCGCGGAGCGGGCGCGGGACCTGCGCCGCAAGCCGGTCTACATCATGGGCGTCGCGGGCCGGGTCAACAAGCCGCGCACCGACTTCCACTGGGCGCACGGTCCCATCACCCGGGTCGCCGGCTACCACGCCAAGGACATCGTGTTCGGCCAGGCCGGCATCAAGCCGGACGACGTGAACGTCACCGGCTCCTATGACGCGTTCACCTTCACCACGATGCTCCAGCTCGAGGAGTACGGCTTCTGCAAGAAGGGCGAGGGCGGCCAGTACGTCTCGAGCGGCATCATCGAGCTCGGGGGCAAGCGGCCCAACAACACCTCGGGCAGCCACCTCTGCGAGGGCTACACCCACGGCATCTCGATGGTGATCGAGAACGTGCGCCAGCTGCGCGGCCAGGTGGACGACTACTGCCCGGGCTGGGCGGACGGCAAGCACACCTACGACTACTCGCCGGGCAAGTGCCGCCAGGTCAAGGACGCGCGCGTCACCATGAATCTCGGCTGGGCGATGCCGCCGACCGGCTCCGCCCTCATCATGAGGAGCTAGCGATGGCCTCCGTCGAGTACCGCGGCATGAACCTGGTGATTCCGGAGAACGACTCCGAGTGGCGCGAGCACTTCAAGCTCGCGCGCACGAGCCACCAGCTGATGCTTCGCGCCTGCAAGAGTTGCCGCCTCATGCGCTACCCGCCGAGCCACGGCTGCCCGTGGTGCATGTCCCTCGAATGGGACTGGAAGGCGGTGAGCGGCCGGGGGCACATCTACTCCTACGAGGTGGTGCACCACGCGATCCAGCCCGGCTTCAAGGAGTGGACGCCCTACGCGGTGGTGCTGGTGGAGCTCGACGAGCAGCGCGGAGCGCCCACCCCCGACGAGGCCCTGCGCGTCATCGCCAACCTGGTGACGCCGGAGTTCCGGCCCGAGCCGGAGGCAAACGTGGCGATCGGCAAGCGGGTCCGCGTGGTCTTCCAGGACCTGGCCCCCGACTTCGCGCTGCCCCAGTTCACGCTGACCGACGAGCCGCCCGAGGGCCGCGTCTGGCGGTTCCCCGGCTAGCGAGCGCCTCCAGGCCGATCCACACCACACCCTGCACCGCGAGGTGCACGGCGAGCGCCAGCAGGAACGCGGCGCCGCGCCCGAGCGGCACCACGCCCACCGCGAGCACGAAGCAGAAGACCCCGAAGCTCCACATCGCGGGCAGGAACGCCCGCAGGAAGCCCACCGCGGCGGGCGCCCCCTGCTGGGCGTGGGTGAACGCGAGCAGGATCGTGGTGGCGATGGGAAACGGGGTGATCGCGCCGGAGAGCCGCGGGCCGAGCCAGGCCGCGAGGCCGGTGACCGCGAGCACCAGCACGACCGCCGCGGCCATGCGCAGGGGCAAGTCCCAGGCGGGCGCGGGCGGGGGAATCGGCGCCTCGGGCAAGGGCGGGAGCGTGAACGGCGCGATCGCGAAGGCGGCCAGGGCGAGCGCGAGCCCGGAGGCGGCCGTCCAGGTCACGAGCTGGAGCGCGACGGTCAGCAGCGCGAAGGCGGTCCAGCCGACCAGCACGCAGACCCACCACCTCCGCGCCACCGCGGTCCACGCGTAGATCACCGAGAAGGCGGCCACCGCGGCGAGCCCGGCCAGGGTGGCCTCCGCGGCGCGGGCCACGAAGGCGTCGCCCTGCTCGAGGGCGAGGAAGAAGAGCACCGGCCCCGCCACCAGCGGCAGGGCATTGAGCCAGCCGCCGATGCGCGGGCCGAAGCGCCGGCCGGCCACCGTGACCAGGGCGATGAGCCCGGGCACCAGGACCAGCTTCAGGAGGAGGGTCACCCGCGGGTCAGGCGCGCCACGATCTCGTCGAAGGCTTTATCGGCCAGGGCGCGCACCTCGTCGCGGGTCAGCGGCTGGATCGGGTGCGCGACCATGATGGTCTGGAACGCGCTCGCTCCGAGCGCGTCGGCCTGGGCGCGCGCCGCCCGCTTGAACTCGGTCGAGATGATCGTCGCGGTGGGAACCCCCTGATCCTCGAAAAACACGCTGTCGTGCACACTGCACGTGGTGCAGGACCCTCAGTCGGCGAGGGCCTCGATCACCGCGTCGCTGTTCTTCAGGATCTCCTGCCGGAGGTCCTCCGGGGCGGGGCGCGCGAACGTGGGCTTCTTCTTCCGCACGATGGCCTTCGGGTGGAAGCGCTCGTGGAGCAATTCCTCGACGCGGTCGAGCAGGTGGTTGCCCTTGGCCTTCGAGATGTCGAGCAGGGTGATGGTCTTGCCGTCGAAGCTCTCGAGCCGCCGCGCGGTCCGGCGCGGCACCGCCACCGAGTCGGTCGGGTCCAGGAACTCGTCGTCGCTCATGGGGCCTCCTCGGGCATCTGGATCTTCCTCCAGATCATGCGCGAGCTCTTGGGAAAGGTCCAGCCCGGAATCACCGCCGAGAAGCGCCCGGCGGTGCCTCCCGCCACCACGAACTTGAGGTTGCCCGGCTCACGGAACTTGGCGATCAAGGTCTCGTCGCGCTCCGGGTGCGGGAACTTGGCGAGCACGTGCGCGGGCAGCCCCTCGCCCCCGTCCACCCCCGGGATCAGCGCCCGCACCGGCTTGCGCAGGCGGTCCCACAGGAACTCGCGCATCTCGGCCTTGCCCCAGCCGGAGTCCGCGATGGTGCGCGCGTGCTCGGGAGAGAGGACCACGAGGGTGTCGCCGTGGTGCGTGGACTTGTGGTGCGAGATGACCTCGAGGGACTTGCCGATCGTGATCAGGAGGTCCGGGGCGGTGCGGCTCATGTGATCGTACACGCCGTGGGGCGCTTCCCCCGCGAAGGCCGCGATCACGCTCTCGCCCGGGGCGAAGCCGTGCTCGACCGCGAGCGACTCCCAGGGACTCTCCTCCTCGGCCTCCCCGATGCAGTACGTGTAGCGGCCCGGGTGCGCCATCGTGGACATGCTGACCACCCCGGGGATCGCCCCGCCGAGGTTGACCGCGATCAGCCGGAGGGCCCGCCCGATGGTGGCGTTGGCGCGCCAGCCCGGGCCGAAGAGGCCGGCGCCGCAGTTGATGTCGAGGCGCGGGCGCGCGGGCCCGTTGACGATGAAGAGCGGCGACGGGAAGTTGGTGGTGGCCGAGACTCCGTGGAGGTCGAAGCCCTCGTCGCACATCGCCTCCACGCCCGCGATCACCACCGGCAGGTACTCGGGCCGGCAGCCCGCCATCACCGCGTTGACCGCGATCTTCTCCACCGTCGCGCGCCCGAAGTTGGGCGGCACCCGGGCGATCACCTCGCCCCCCGCGCGGCCGGTCGCGGCCACCGCGGCGGCCACCCGATCACGGGTCGGCGGGATCACCGGCAGCCCGTCGGTCACCCCGCGGGCATAGAGGGTCTCGAACGGGTCGGCCGGGTCAGCCACCGGCCGCGCGCCTCACGGCTTGCAGACGCGGAAGCCGGCGTAGTCGCCCTGCGCGCTGCTCTTGGTGTCGTCGGAATCGGTGAGCACCGCGATGCCGCCCGGCTTGGGAACCTCGCCGTCCCCGAAGTACTTCTGGTAGTCCTCGCGGACGTTGACCCGCTCGTCCACCCAGTGGCCGACCTGGGCGCTGGATCGCAGGACCCGTACCTGGGTGTTCCCCGCGCTCGACGTGAGATGCGTGCCCGCGGGCACCACCCGGCTCCAGACGTACTTGAGGCTCTTCACCGACACCGCCGAGGTGGGAAAGACCGCGTAGACCGAGACCGCGCTGTCGTTGGTGCCGGACTTCCGCTCGTCGGAGTTGGTGGGGAACTCGATCGGCCGCCACGACCAGGCCAGGATGGGATAGGTCTCGAGGTTCCAGGCCACCTCCCGGCCGGCCTGGATGCCGATGCGCCGGGCGATGCCGCGGAGGAACCGCCGGCCGCCTTCCTCCCGGATGGAGTAGACCGGCCGCCCCGACTCCTTGCGCGGCTTCCACTCCGGGGGAAACTCACCGATCCGGCCCTGGGAGAAATCCTCGAGGGCCACGCACTCCCCGGCGGACGCAGCGCCCGGAGCGGCGCCGAGCCAGGAGGCCAGGAGCAGGAGCCCGATCAGCGCCCGCGACGCCACCAGGAGTGAACCAGGTGATCGACGACCTGGACGAGCTGGCCCACCGTGCGGCACTCCTTCACGATGTCGCAGGCCGGCGAGTAGAGCGGCATCACACTGTCCCCGATTCCCCAACCCCACTGCCCCTCGGGATTCAACCAAATGACGCCCTTCACCCGCTCCCGGATCTGCCGGATGGCCCAGGCCTGCGGGTCGTTGTAGTTGTTGCGCGCGTCGCCGAGGATCAGCACGGTGGTCTTGCGGTCGAGGCTCTCGAGCTCGGTCTTCACGAAGCGGTTGAACGCGTACCCGAAGTCGGAGCGGCAGTGGTAGTCCACCGAGGAGGACTTCAGTGCCCAGTCGATCGCGGTGTCGACCGGGTAGGTGTTGAAGGCCTGGGTGACCTCCGCGATCTCGGACACGAAGACGTAGGAGCGGACGCGGGAGAAACAGTCCTGCAGGCTCCACACGAGCTGGAGCATGAAGCGGGAGGCGTTGCGCACCGAGTCCGACACGTCGCAGAGCGTGATCAGCTTGGGCTTCTCGCGGTGGCGCCGCCGGAACCGCACCTCCATCGGGATCCCGCCGTACTGGAGGCTCTGGCGGATCGTCCGCCGCGTGTCGAGCCGCCCCTTCTCCTCCTGCCGCTGGCGCATCGCGAGGGCGTCCTTGATCTTGCGGGCCAGGCGGGCCACCACCGCCTTCATCTGCGCGACCTCGTCGGCGGAGAGGGCGAAGAGCGGCTTGTCGGTGAGGACCTCGCGCGTCAGCTTCTCTCCCGCGCGCATGGCCCGGCGCTCCAGCTCGCGCTCCACGTGCTGGCGGATCATGCGGCGGAAGGCCTCGAGGCGCTGGTCGAGGTAGTTCCGGATGCGCGCGAGCATGCCCGGGTCGAGCCCCTTGGCCTCCAGGAGCTGCATGATGCGGCTGAGATCGCGCTCGATCGCCTCCCAGTCGAACTTGTCGTAGATCCGGCGGGAGAAGTAGCCGACCTGCAGGAAGTACATCAGCCGCTCGAGGCCGGCGCTCTGGCCCTCCTGGCGGATGGCCATCTCCATCTCGCTGCCCTCGCCCTGCATCAGGAGCTCGGTGAGCTCGTCCAGCTCCAATCCGCCCTCGGAAGTCAGGCGATCAAGCATCTCCTGGATCTTCGGATCCTCCGGGCCCAGCGCCTTCTTGAGGCCTTCCCCGAGCGCCTGCAGGTCGAGGAAGTAGAGGTCGAAGATGCGGTCGAAGGTGACGAGGTCACGCGACTCCTTGACCAGCGTGGCCGCGAGCGCGCTCTTGAACGTGTCGCGGTCCTCCAGGCCGATCTCGGTCGAGGCGGCGAGGGCGTCCAGCGCCTCGCTCGGCGAGATTCGCATCTCGGCCCGCCGCAGGTCCCCGATGAACTCCAGGATTCTCTGGTCCATTTATAGCGCCTGAAGGTGGATGAATTCGGTCTGGCGGTCTGGCCTCTTCGCGCAAGCGCTCATCGGGGCGTCCGCGCGACCGGGAAGCCATCCG
>CAMLFJ010000066.1 GCA_946479205.1 uncultured bacterium
TTCGACGTCGACGAAGCAGGAATTGAACGGGGTCGCCCCCGCGGGCGACGAGCGGTCGTTGGTGAGCAGATTCGAGCAGCCACGCGTGTCCTGCCCGTCCGCATCGAGGGCGAACCACGCGCCCTCCTTGATCGAGACCGCGCCCGGAGCCACCCGATCGGTGACCCGGGCCGGGATCAAGGTGCGGCCGCGGCCGTTGAATACGCGCACGCGCTGGCCGTCCGCGATGCCGCGGGCCGCCGCGTCGGCCGGGTGGATCCAGACGTCGTCGCGGTCGGCGCGCGAGAGCACCGCCTGGTTGTCGTGGATCGAGTGCGTGCGCGCGCGCGACTTGGGCGTCACCAGCCGCAGCGGGTAGAGCGGGTCGATCGGCTCGGGGATCCAGGTGGGGATCGGCGGGATCGCCCCGAGGCCGTAGGGATCGGGGCGGGCCGCGAGGCTCATCGAGTAGATCTCGATCTTGCCCGACGGGGTCGTGAACGGGTGCCGGTCCGGGTCCCGGATCTCCTTCGCGAAGGCCACCGCGTCGTCAGGGGCGGGCAGCCGCGCCAGGCCCATGGCCCGGAACGTGTCGTAGTCGTCGATGGCGTGCTTGGTCAGCTCGCGCAGCCACTCGTCTTCCGTCTTGTCGTTGTAGCCCTCGATGCCCAGGCGCTCGGCGAGGGCCGCGCAGATGTCGATGTCGTTGCGGCACTCGCCCACCGGCGCGATCGCCTGCTGCATGAAGATCGCGTAGTGGCCGGCCCCCGCCCACGGGGTGTGGACGTCGTTGCGCTCCCAGAAGGTGGTGGCGGGCAGGAGGATGTCGGCGTAGCGCGCGGTCGGCGTGACGAAGT
The DNA here is from genome assembly GCA_946479205.1 of uncultured bacterium. Next base: position 837 of record CAMLFJ010000066.1, read on the forward strand.
GGTCCTGGACCACCACGAAGTCGAGCCGCTCGACGCCCTTGATGATCCGGCTCACGTTGGGGAGCTGGTTGAAGAGATCGCCGGCGCAGGAGTAGATCATCTTCACGTCGGCCGGGTAGCCCCCCGCCTTGCCGCGCTCGAGCAGGTCCGCGAGCAGCGGCGAGGACACCCCGCGGCCCATCGGGTTCTCGCCGGTCGGGAGCGGCTGGATCCCGCAGCGCCCGGTGGCCCCGTTGCTGGTGCCCGCGTTGCCGCCCGGGATGCCCACGCTGCCGGTCATCGCGCAGAGCGCGTAGGCCGCGCGGTGGAACTGCTCGCCGTAGAGCGTGCGCCCGGGCGCGTAGCCGGTCTGGAGCGCGGCGGGCTTGCTGGTGGCGTACTCGATCGCGAGCGCGCGCAGGGTCGCCGCGGGCACCCCGGTGATGGCGGCCGCCCATTCCGCGGTCTTGGGCACGCCGTCGGTCTCGCCGAGCAGGTAGCTGCGGTACGAGGCGCCCGCGGGCGCGCCGGGCGGCAGGTGCGCCTCGTCGAAGCCCAGTACGTGCCGGTCGAGATAGGCCTGATCGTGCAGCCCCTCGGTGAGGATCACGTGGGCCATCGCGATGAGGGCGGCGGTGTCGGTCGCGGGGTTGATGAACACGTGCTGGTCCGCGAGCTCCCAGCTCGTGCGGGTGCGCCGCGGATCCACGCAGATGATCTTCACCCCGCGCCGCTTGGCGAGCTTCAGATACTGCAGCGTGCCGGTGCCGAAGGTGCCGTCGGCCGGGCTCCAGCCCCACATCACGATCAGTCGCGAGTTCACGTAGTCGGTCGGCTCGCGGCCCGCGCTCTTGTAGTCGGCCTTGGCCCCGTAGGTCTGGCGCACCGCGAAGACCTCGGCCTCCGCCGAGATGTTCGTCCACAGCTCGGTGCAGCCCCCGAACATGTAGAGCAGGCGCTTGACCGTGGAGCGGCTGTGCAGCATCGAGAGGCTGCCGGTGCGCGAGCAGTCGAGGATGGCCGCGGGCCCGTGGGCCTCGCGGATGCGGAGCATCTGCCGCGCGACCTCGTCGAGCGCCTCGTCCCAGCCGATACGCTCGAACTGCCCGGCGCCGCGCGGGCCCACGCGCCGCATCGGGTGGATCAGCCGGTCCGGGTGATTCAGCCGCTCGAGCTGGCCGAACCCGCGCACGCAGGCGTGGAGCGGGGCCACCTCCGGCGTCCACTTGCGCGGATCGGTGCTGATCTTGAATATCTGCCCGTCGCGCACGTGGGCGTTGACCACGCAGCGGCCGCCGCAGTTGTGGCCGCAGGTGCTGGTGACGATGGTCTCTCCGGGGGTGGCGGCCGGCCGGGGTGCTTCGTAGCGGATGGTCTTGGGCATGAGGGGTTCCCGAAAGATTACCGCCGGGCGGGCCGAAAGGCCAGTCTGCTAGACTCGGGCGCCATGGCGATCCGGGTCGTGATCGTGGGCGGCGGGCTCATGGGGCTCTCCGCCGCCTTTCACCTGCGCCGCGCCGATCCCGGTACGCGCGTCACCGTGCTGGAGCGCGCCCGCGTGGGCGCCGCCGCCTCCGGGGCCAGCGCGGCGGGCGTGCGGGCGATGGGGCGCGACCCCGCGGAGCGGGCGCTCGCGCTCGCGAGCCTCGCGCGCTGGCCCGGGCTCGATCGTGAGCTCGAGGCGCCGACGCGGTACCGGCGCACCGGGGGGCTGCGGCTCGCGCTCGACGAGGCGGCGTGGCGCGCAGCGGGGCCGTGGGTCGCGGAGCAGCGCGCCGACGGGGTGGCGGTGGAGCTCGTGGACGCGCAGGGCGCGCGGGCGCTCGCGCCCGGGCTCGCGGCGGGCTGCCTGGGCGGGGTGCACGCGCCCGAGGACGGCCAGGCCGAGGCGCTGCCCGCGACGGAGGCCTTCGCGCACGCGGCGCGGCGGTATGGCGCCCGGGTCGAGGAGGGCGCCGGCGTGCGCGGGCTCGCGGTGGACCGCGGCCGGGTCGTCGGCGTCGAGCGCGGCGACGGCGCGCGCGAGACCGGGGACGTGGTGATCGTGGCCGCGGGCGCGTGGAGCGCGACGCTCCTCGCCGGGATCGGCGTGCCGCTGCCGATCGAGACGCGCCCGCTCCAGATGCTGCTCACCGCGCCGGGCGCGCCCGCGCTCCGGCCGGTACTGGGCGCCTTCGACCGCCGGCTCAGCCTGAAGCAACTGGACGACGGCGCGTACCTGATCGGCGGGGGCTGGCCCGCGCGCGTCACCGACCACGCGGCCAATCGCTACGAGATGCTGGAGGAGAGCGTACGGGCGAGCCTCGAGACGGCGCGCGCGGTGTTTGCGCCGGTGGGCGACTGCGCGCTCGCACGGAGCTGGGCGGGGCTCGAAGCCTTCACCCCGGACGACCTGCCCATCCTGGGCCCGGTCCCCGGCATCAGCGGATTGCTGGTTGCGACCGGCTTCTCGGGCCACGGCTTCGCCCTGAGCCCGATGATCGGCGACATCCTCGCGCGCCTGGCCCTGGGCCAGGCCCCGCTCGATCCCCTCTGGAAAGGTTTGCGCGTCGACCGGTTTGGGGTCAGGTCTTGAATTACGACATTCCCAGCGTTCGGCGATTCATCGCCTAGGCTGAGAAATGTCGTAATTCAAGACCTGACCCCAGATTAGCGGCTGCGGGTGAGCTGAGCGGGGCGGGCGCCGTGGGCGGCACGGCGCTCGGCGTTGGCGCGGGCGCGCTGGCGATCCTCGGCCTTGCGGGCGCGGATCTGCGCGATGCGCTCGGCCAGCGGGATCTCCAGCTTGTCGGCCGACCTCTTGGTGTAGTCGAAGCTCGGGAGCTGCGCGCGCGTGAAGCGCGAGCCCACCGCGCGCTCGATGCCGCGCAGATCGCCCTCCTCGTCCGGCGAGACCAGCGTGAGCGCGTCGCCCACCGCCTCCGCTCGAGCGGTACGGCCCACCCGGTGGATGTACTCGTCGGGCATGCCCGGCACGTCGAAGTTGATGACGTGACTGAGCGCGTCGATGTCGATGCCGCGGGCCGCGATGTCGGTGGCCACCAGCACCTGGAAGCGCCCGTCCTTGAAGCCGGCCAGCGCCTGCGTCCGCTGCGCCTGGCTGCGATTGCCGTGGATGCGGTCGGCCTTGACCCCGTGGCGGGCCAGGTAGTCGGCCAGCCGGTTCGCCCGGTGCTTGGTGCGCGTGAAGGCGAGCACGCTGCGCGTGCCCGGCTGCTTGAGCAGCTCGACCAGCAGCGCCGACTTCAGCTCCTGGGGCACCGGGTACACGGTGTGGGTGATGCCGACCGCGGGCGCGGACGGCCGCTCGATCTGGATCGCCACCGGATCGTGGAGGATCTGCTTCGCGAGCTGCGCGATGGGGCCGGGCATGGTCGCGGAGAGCAGCAGGTTCTGCCGGCGCGCCGGGAGCTGCTTCAGGATGCGCTGGATGTCCGGCAGGAAGCCCATGTCCAGCATGCGGTCGGCCTCGTCCAGCACCAGCACCTGGAGGCCGTCGAGCTTGGTGTAGGGATAGCGCATGTGATCGAGCAGCCGGCCGGGCGTGGCGACGAGGATGTCCACGCCGCGGCGGAGCGCCGACTCCTGCGGGCCCATGCCCACGCCGCCGAAGATGGCCGCGCCGCTGACCCGCGTGTGGCGGGCGAGCTGGCCGCGGTGCTCGTCGATCTGGGCCGCGAGCTCCCGGGTGGGGGCGATGATCAGGGCACGCGTGGTGCCCCGGGGAAGCCCGATCAGCTTCTGCAGAATCGGCAGCAGGAACGCCGCGGTCTTGCCGCTGCCGGTCATGGCGCAGGCGAGCACGTCGCGCCCGGCCATGGCCGGGGGAATGGCGTCACGCTGGATGGCGGTCGGAGCCTGGAAGCCCAGGGCCTCGACGCCACGGAGCAGATCGGGATGAAGCTGGAATTCGGAGAAAGACATGGAGCGAGTAACCTCTTGCGGGCACAGCCGGGCCCGTACAGTCTTCCGCGGATTTCTTGGCGCGCCCCACGATGCGGAAGAGGACGGGAAACGCGGTCTGCGATGTTGCAGTGGTTACAGCATACACGCGCCCGGCGGCCGGCGCGAAGAAATAACGCCGGGCGTTACTCGGTCCGCTGGGCCATCCGCTCCGCGATCTCCGCCTCGAACAGCTGGAGCGTCAGCGGGCAGGGCGGCTCGTTCGTGTCGATGTACTGGCACTCGGTCTCGCTGCAGCGGACGAAGAGCTTGCCGTGGCCACCGAGCGACTGGCGACGGCGCAGCGAGATGGAGACGGTTTCCGAGACGACGCTGCAGCTGTACGACTTCGTGGGAGTCCGGGGCACGGGGATCCTTTCCTCGCGGGTGTTGCGACCGAGAGCACCAGTATACACGGTCTCGTCGACGTAATCAGGCCCCGAGATTGCGCGCTCCCGAGCGGCCGGCGCCGACTCCAGCACGCTGAGTTATACTCCACCGCGATGCGCGCCCTGATCTGCCGAGCGTGGGGACCGATCGATACCCTGACCGTGGAGGAGATCGCCCCGCCCGCGCCCGCCGCCGACGAGGTGCTCATCGAGGTGCGCGCCACCTCGGTGAACTACGCGGACTCGATCATGGTGGCGGGCAAGTACCAGACGCGCCCCCCGTTCCCGTTCAGCCCCGGGCTCGAGACCGCGGGCGTGGTGGCGCGCTGCGGAGCCGGCGCGACCCGTTTCAAGCCGGGCGACCGGGTGATGGCCACGCTGGCGTGGGGCGGGCTCGCCGAGCAGGCGGTGGCCAAGGAAGCCGAGACCTTCCCGATCCCGCCCGGCATGTCCTTCGACGAGGCGGGCGCCTTCCCCATCGCGTACATCTCGAGCGACGTGGCGATCCGCTGGCAGGGCCGGCTCGAGGCGGGGGAGACCCTGCTCGTGCTGGGCGCGGCGGGCGGGGTCGGGCTCACCGCGGTGGAGATCGGCAAGGCGATGGGCGCGCGCGTGATCGCGGGCGCCAGCACCGCGGAGAAGCTCGCGGTGGCGCGGGAGCACGGGGCGGACGAGGGGATCAACTACGCGACCGAGAACCTCACCGAGCGGGTGATGGCGCTCACCGGGGACCGGGGCGCGGACGTCTGCTTCGACCCGGTCGGCGGCGAGCTGGCCGACGCCGCGCTGTCCTCCCTCGGCTGGGGCGGGCGCATGCTGCTGGTCGGCTTCGTGGGCGGCGTGCAGCAGATTCCCGCGAACCGGCTGCTGGTCAAGAACCGCTCGGCGCTCGGCTGCTCGCTGCGCCACTACCGCTTCCACGCGCCCGACAAGCTGCGCGCGTCGGTGCAGGCCCTCATCGGCTGGTACGCGGCGGGCAAGCTCAAGCCCCACGTGAGCCACCGGTTGCCGCTCGATCGGGCGGTCGAGGCGATCCGCCTGCTGACCGATCGCAAGGCGCTCGGCAAGGTCGTCGTCACGCTCGGGAGCTGACCGCGGTGGAGATCCGAGTCGAAGCGCACGGCCCGCACGTGGCGATCGTCACCATCGACAACCAGCCGCGGCTCAACGCGATGTCGCGGGCGATGATGGCGGATCTCGGGCGAGTCTGGGACGAGCTCGAGCGCGGCAGCTGCCGCGTCATCGTGCTCACCGGCGCGGGTCCGCGGGCCTTCTGCGCGGGGGCCGACATCAGCGGCGACCTGAGCGCCTCCCCCGAGACCGCGCGGGTGGTGGGTCACGCTCTGCTCAAGCAGGACGCGTACACGAAGCCGACCGTGGCCGCGGTCAACGGGGACTGCGTGGGCGGCGGGGTGGAGCTCCTGCTCTCCACCGACATCCGGGCCGCGGCGCCGCACGCCCGCTTCGGTTTGCCCGAGGTGAAGTGGTCCATCTACCCGTTCGGCGGCGCCACCCTCAAGCTCCCCCAGCAGATCGGCCACGTGCACGCGATGGATCTCCTGCTCACCGGCCGACTGATCGACGCGGCCGAGGCCGCGCGGCTCGGGCTGATCAACCGCGTGGTTCCCGCCGACGGCCTGATGGCGTGGGCGCTCGAGACCGCGGAGGCGATCGCGGCCAACAGCCCGTCCGCGGTGCAGGCGGTGAAGCGGCAGATCAGCGCGACCATCGCCGATCACGCGCGCGGCCGCGAGGCGCTCGAGCAGGAGCTGGGCGACCAGGTGCGGGCGAGCGCCCATTTCACGGAGGGAGTGGCCGCGTTCCGCGAGAAGCGGCGGCCGCGCTACGAATGACCGAACGCCGGGAGCCGTCCCCGGTGAGGAGCTCTCCATGACCGCACCGGTTCGCGTCCACATCCGGGTGCCGGGCACCGCGCCCATGCCCGAGCTGATGCGTCTGATCCAGTCGATCGAGTCGGCAGGCTTCGACGGCGCTGGCATCCTCGACAGCCAGATGATCTCTCGAGACACCTTCGTCACGCTCGGCCAGGCCGCGACGCACACCACCCGGATGCAGCTCTTCCCGGCGGTCACCAACCCGTTCACCCGCCACGCCTCGGTGCTGGCCGGCGCGATCCAGACCGTGGAGGAGCTGGCGCCGGGGCGGGTGAAGTTCGTGATGGGCACCGGCTACACCTCGGCCACCACGATCGGGCGAAAGGCGGCCACGCTCGCCGAGATGCGGGAGTCCATCGCCACCATCAAGACCCTGCTGGCCGGCGAGAGCGCGCGGTTCGGCGAGACCGCTGGGCGCCTGGCCTACTCGGGCGGGCGGCGCATCCCGGTGCTGATGGCCGCCTCCGGGCCCAAGGCGATCGAGGTCGCGGGCGAGGTCGCCGACGGCGTGCTGCTGCTGGTGGGCAGCAACCGCGGGATCGTGCAGCGCGCGCTCGAGCTGCTCGAGCGCGGGGCGAAGCGCGCGGGGCGGAAGGGCGAGGATCTGGAAGTGATCTGGGCGGTGCGCACCGCGGCGCTTCCGACCGCCGCGGAGGCCCTGCGCCAGGCGCGGCCGACGTCGGTGCACTGGGGCATTCTGCGCTGGGGCGGCTACTGGCTCGAGCCCGCGGGTTTGAAGCTCCCGCCGCTCACGATCCCCGACGCGGTGTGGAAGATCTACCCCGATCTCTCCCACGCCCACGACTGGGAAGCGGCCATCGCCGCGACGTCCTTCGTGCCCGACGAGGTGGTGGCCCAGCTCTGCGAGGCGATGGGCCTGATCGGCACCGCCGAGGACTGCGCCTCCCGCATTGCCGAGCTGACCAAGCTCGGCGTGCAGAACCTCTACCTCATGCCGCTCGAGACCTTCACGCCGCCGGTCCGCGAGATCGCCGCCTTCCGCGACGCCGTCTTCCCCCGCCTCGCCGCCGCCAAGCTTCGCTGATCCGGGGTCAGGTCTTACATTCCGACATTTCGCGGGGCCAGCTCGGGGTCAGGTCTTGAAATACGACATCCCGACGGCCCGCGCAGCGACGCGCCTCACGAAAATGTCGGAATGTAAGACCTGACCCCAGCCTAGCGCTGGGCGGCGAGCTGCTCGGCCAGCTTGAATTTCTGGACCTTGCCGGTGCTCGTGAGTGGGAGGGCCTCGCGCGCCATGACGTGAATCTCTTGCGGGACCTTGTAGGCGGCGAGGGCGTCCTTGCAGAGGGCACGGAGGGCGACGGGATCGACGTCGCGCCCGGGCTTCGCCACCACCACCGCGACGAGGATTTCCTCCTTGCGCGGATCGGGGATTCCGACCACGTAGGCCTGCTCGACGGTGGGGTCGCCCAGCAGCACCTCCTCGACCTCGAGCGGGGCCACGTTGATGCCGCCGGTCTTCACCATCTCCTTGATGCGCCCGCGGAAGCGCAGCCGGCCGTCCTCGCCGATGAACCCGAGGTCCCCGGTGAGCAGGAAGCCCTCGGCGTCGAAGGACGCCGCGTTCTTCTCCGGGGCGCGGTAGTAGCCCGGCGTGAGCAGCCCGCGTACCAGGATCTCGCCGACCTCGCCCGCCGGCCGCGGTTTCCGGCTCTCCCGGTCCACCACGCGTACCTCCTGGCCGGGCAGCGGAAAGCCCACCGTGGTGAGGCGCACCTCGGGCGCATCGTGCGCGTCGGTGACCGAGCAGTTGCCGTAGCACTCGGTGAGCCCGTAGACGTTGCAGATCTCGTGCACGCCCAGGTCCATCACCATCTGCATGGCCGCGGGCGGGCCGATGGCCGCGCCGGTGCGAAGCGATGACAGATCGCGCCGCGCCCGGTCGGGATGCTCGGTGAGCGCCAGCGCAATGTTGGGCGTGCCGTAGTACACCGTGCAACGCTCGCGCTCGATCAGGGCCAGCGCCTCCCCCGCGTCGAGCTGCTCCTGCAGCACCAGCGTGCCGCCGTGACTCATCACCGCGACCAGCGCGTTGGCGCCGAAGCTCCAGAAGAGCGAGATGCCCATCCACATGCGGTCGGCCGGCGTCAGATGCTGCCGCTCACCGATGTTCCACATGTTCTCGAGCAGGCCGCCGTGGCAGAGCTGCACGCCTTTCGGCGTCGAGGTGGTGCCGGAGGTGTAGAGGATGCAGGCCACGTCCTCCGGTGTCACCCCTCGCAGCGCGGCGTCGATCTCCGTGTCGGGCACGTCGCGACCCATCGCATCCAGGTCGTCCAGGGCCGTCACGCCCGGCCCGCGCTCGGCGCTCGCGACGACCACGCGGCGGAGGTCCGGGAGGCGGGCCGAGCCCGGGCCGCCCATCTCGGTCACCGCGTCGAGGAATCGCTGCGCGCCGAGCCGCGGGATCGTGATCAGCGTGCTGACGCCGCAGTGAGCCAGCACGTACTCGAGCTCGCGCGGGCGCGACCAGGTGCTGATCGGCACCAGCGTCGCGCCCAGCATGGTCACCGCGAAGTCGATCAGCAGCCACTCGGGCCGGTTGGTCATGACGAGCGCGACCCGATCGCCCGCGGCGACGCCGAGCCGGCGCAGCCCCTTGGCCAGCTCTCGCGCCCGGCGGCGCGTCTCCGCGTAGCTGAGCCGCGCCCCGCCGCCCACGATGAGCTCGTGATCGGGCTGGCGCGCGGCCAGCTCGTCCAGCAGACCGGGAAGGGTACGACTCTTCGGTCGCGTCACGCCACTCACGATGAAATCACGGTGGGGTCAGGTCTTGAAAAACGACATTCTCCGCGTTGCCCCATGCCGCGAGCCGCCCGAAATGTCGTAATTCAAGACCTGACCCCGGCCTAGGAGGCGCCCGGCCTAGGAGGCGTAGTGGTCGCGGGCGAGGGGGGGCGTGGTGCCCTCGCCGGTGAAGAGGACGGTGAGCACGATCTCCACCGAGTGGTTGATGGCCAGGCCCTGGCAGCCGATGGCCGCGCGGGTCGGCTTGCCCCGGTCGCCGTAGAGCTCGACCAGCAGATCGGTGGCCCCGTTGATGACGCGCGGCTGGTTCCCGAAGCCGGGCGCGGAGTTGACGAAGCCGATGAGCTGCACCGCCTGTTGCACGCGATCGAGATCGCCGAGCGCGTACTTGACCGCGGCCAGGCTCGTGATCGCGGCGTAGCGCGCGGCCTCGTAGCCCTGCTCGATCG
>CAMLFJ010000067.1 GCA_946479205.1 uncultured bacterium
TGGTGAGCGCGGGCAGCAGGACCCACGCCACCTCGATCACGACCGGCCGCCCGACCGCCGCATCGGCGAGCCGGCGGATGGGCAGTGTGTTGGTGAAGGGCGAGGGGTAGATGTCGATGTCCACGCAGCCGTCGAGGGGCAGCGAGGCGCCGGTCACCGCGTCGGTCCAGCCGCCGCGCCCGTCCGCCCGGACCTCTATCACCCGCGCGGGCATCGCCCGCGCCGGCTCCTCGAGTACCTCGATACGCGCCCGTCGCAGTACCCAGCCTGTGTCGCAGTCCACCAGGTAGCGGGCGCGGTACGGGCGCCCGTCGTCGTCCACCGCGATGATCAAGCTGTCCGCGCGCACGCCGGCCGGCTCCGCGGAGAGCGCCAGGTGCTCGAACCCGCGGCCGTCCCAGGCAGCCCAGAGCACATCGGTCGTGGCCATGGCAAGATCATCCCAGACCGACCCGGGGCCTGCTGGCGGGATCCGGACCCGGTCACCGATGACGTCCGAAACCCGCGAGACCGGGGGACCCCGCGTGCGTGACGATGAGGCCATGGACCTGGACGCCGACGCCTCCTACCGCGCCATCGCCACGCGCGACGCCCGTTTCGACGGGCGGCTGTTCATCGCGGTGAAGTCCACCGGCATCTACTGCCGGCCGATCTGCCCGGCGCGGACCCCGAAGCGCGAGAACCTCGCCTTCTACCCGTCGGCCGCCGCGGCCCAGGAGGCGGGGTATCGCCCGTGCCTGCGCTGCCGCCCCGAGAGCGCGCCCGACCTGGGGGTCTGGCGCGGCACGTCGAACACGGTGTCGCGCGCGGTGGCGCTGATCGAGAAGGGCGGGCTCGACGGCGCCGACGTGGAGGCGCTCGCCGAGCGGCTCGGGGTGGGCGAGCGGCAGCTCCGGCGGCTCTTCCAGCGGCACCTCGGGGCCTCGCCGATCGCGGTGGCCCAGACCCGGCGCGTGCTCCTGGCCAAGCACCTGATCCACGACACGCGACTGCCGATGGGCGAGGTCGCGCTGGCCGCGGGCTTTGGCAGCGTCCGTCGCTTCAACGAGACCTTCCAGCAGCTCTTCGGCCGGCCACCCAGCACGCTGCGTCGGGGCGGCGCGCCGGTCTCGGCGGGGCCGAGCGGCGAGGTGACCATTCGACTCCCGTATCGACCGCCCTACGACTGGCCGGCGATGCTCGCCTTCCTGCGGGCGCGCGCGATCCGCGGCGTCGAGGTCGTATCCGGCGACGGCTACGCGCGCACGATCGCGATCGGCGGCGCACACGGCGCGGTGGCGGTGCGGCCCGGCGAGGGGCACGCCCTGCGCGCGGTCATCCAGTTCCCGCAGCTCTCGGCGCTGCCCGCGATCGTCGCGCGCCTCCGCCGCGTGTTCGATCTCGCCGCGGACCCGGAAGTGATCGGTGCCCATCTCTCCGAGGATCCCGCGCTGGCCCCGCTCGTGGCGGCGCGCCCGGGCCTGCGCGTGGCGGGCGCGTGGGACGGCTTCGAGCTGGGCGTGCGCGCGCTGCTCGGGCAGCAGATCACGGTGACCGCGGCGATCGGGTACGCGGGCAAGCTGGTCGCGGCCTACGGCAAGCCGCTCGCCGGCGCGATCATGGCCGACGGGCTGACCCATGTGTTCCCCGACCCCGAGCGGGTGGCCGGGGCCGATCTCTCGACGCTCGGGCTGACCCGCGCCCGCGCCGCCGCCCTGGGCTCCCTCGCGCGAGCCGTCGTCGCCGACCCCGAGATCTTCGGGCCGCGGCGCAGCCTCGAGGAGGCGATCCGGACCCTGAAGGCGCTCGACGGCGTCGGCGAGTGGACCGCGCAGTACATCGCGATGCGGGAGATGCGGGAGCCCGACGCGTTCCCCGCCGCGGACATCGGGCTGATGCGCGCAATGGCCGACCGGAAGGGGCGCCGGCCCACTCCCGGCGCGCTGCTCGCCCGCGCCGAGCGCTGGCGCCCCTGGCGCGCCTACGCCGCGCAGCACCTATGGGCGTCCCAGGGGATGAGCTATGATCGCGGGGAGGCGCCCCGTGACGATCGATCTCCTGTACGGCCGCTCCACCCTGCCCGTCCGCCCGCCCGCGGGCTGCGTGCCGACGGTGATCGAGAAGCGCGCGATGCCGGCGCTGGCCGAGCCGCGCGCGGCGGTCGAGCGCGCCCTGGCCGAGCCCGTCGGCGGGCCGGCGCTGCGCGAGGCCGCGGGCGGTAAGCGCACCGCCTGCATCCTCATCTGCGACATCACGCGGCCGGTCCCGAACGGCCTCTTCCTCGGGCCGCTGATCCGCGCCCTGCTCGACGCGGGCATGCCGCGCGCGGGCATCACGGTCCTGGTCGCCACGGGGCTCCATCGCCCGAACGAGGGCTCCGAGCTGGCCGAGCTGGTCGGCGATCCGTGGGTGCTCGAGACGGTGACGGTGGCCAACCACGACGCGCGGGCGGACGAGGACCACGTGCTGCTCGGCCGGACCCCGGGGCGCGGCACGGTGGTGCGCCTCGACCGCCGCCTGGTCGAGGCCGATCTCAAGATCACCACCGGCCTGGTGGAGCCGCACTTCATGGCCGGATGGTCGGGCGGGCGCAAGGTCATCGCCCCCGGCGTGGCCCACGCGGAGACCATCACCACCTTCCACAACGCGGCCTTCATGGCGCACCCGCGCGCGGCCAACTGCGTGCTGGACGGGAACCCGCTCCACGAGGAGCAGCTCGCCATCGTCTCCATGCTGGGCGGCGCGCTCGCGCTCAACACCGTGATCGACGACCGGCGGCGGCCGGCCTTCGTCAACTTCGGTGAGATCGTCCAGAGCCATCTCCGGGCGGTGGACTTCGCGGCCGCCTACGCGCGGGTGCCGGTCGGCCGGCGGTTCCAGACCGTGGTCACCAGCGCGGCCGGCTATCCGCTCGACAGCACCTACTACCAGACCGTGAAGGGCATGGTGGGCCCGCTCGACATCCTGGAGCCGGGCGGCGATCTGATCGTCGCCTCCGCGTGCGCGGAGGGCATGGGATCGAAGCACTATGTAGAAGCGCAGCGGCGCCTCGTGGACCTGGGCGCCGACGGGTTCGCGTCGAGCATCGCGGGCAAGCCGCACGCCGACATCGACGAGTGGCAGACCCAGATGCAGCTCAAGCCCATGCGGGTCGGCCGCGTGCGGCTCTACACGGACGGTCTGGACACGCACGACGCGGCGCTGACCGGCGTGGAGCGCGTCACCGATCTCACCTCCGCCATCGCCGAGAGCATGGCGCGTCATCGGGATCCCCGGGTGGCGTTCGTCCCCGAAGGGCCCTACGTGGTCCCGGTCCAGGAGCGGGCATGAACTTCGACGCGGTCGTGGTGGGCGCGGGCTTCGCGGGCATGTACATGCTGCACCGGCTGCGCGGGCTCGGGCTCACCGCGCGGGTCTACGAGGCGGGCAAGGGGGTCGGCGGCACCTGGTACTGGAACCGGTACCCGGGCGCGCGCTGCGACGTCGAGTCCATGGACTACTCGTACTCGTTCTCCGACGAGCTGCAGCAGGAGTGGCGGTGGTCCGAGCGCTACTCGGCCCAGCCGGAGATCTTGAAGTACGCGAACCACGTGGCCGACCGCTTCGATCTCCGCAAGGACATCCAGTTCGAGACCCGCGTGACGGGAGCGGTGTTCGACGAGGCGGCCGGACGCTGGGCGATCGAGACGGACCGGGGCGACCGGGTGACCGCGCGCTTCTGCGTCATGGCCACCGGCTGCCTCTCGGACGCTCAGATCCCGCCGTTCAAGGGCATCGAGGCGTTCGAGGGCAAGTGGTACCACACCGGCAAGTGGCCCCACGAGGGCGTGGACTTCACCGGCCGCCGGGTCGGGGTCATCGGCACCGGCTCCTCCGCCATCCAGTCCATCCCGATCATCGCGAAGCAGGCGAGCCACCTCTACGTCTTCCAGCGCACGCCCAACTTCAGCATGCCGGCTCAGAACGCGCCGCTCGACCCGGAGTACGAGCGCCGGGTGAAGGAAACCTACGCCGACTTCCGGCGCCAGGCCCGGGAGTCGCGCGTCGGCTTCGTGACGGAGCGGAGCGGCGACTCCGCCCTCGCCGTGCCCGCCGAGGAGCGGGAGCGCGAGTACGAGAAGCGCTGGAGCCGGGGCGGCCTCGGCTTCTCGGCCGCCTACACCGACCTGCTGATCAGCAAGGAGGCCAACGACACCGCGGCCCGCTTCTTCCGCGAGAAGATCCGGGCGATCGTGCGCGACCCGGCGGTGGCCGACCTGCTGTGCCCGCAGAGCTACCCGCTGGGTACCAAGCGGCTCTGCGTGGACACCGACTACTACGCCACGTTCAACCGCGACAACGTGACGCTGGTCGACGTCAAGAAGGACCCGATCGAGGCGATCACGCCCAGGGGCGTGCGCGTGGCCGGCGCGGAATACGCGGTGGACGACCTCGTCTTCGCCACCGGCTTCGACGCGATGACCGGCGCCCTGCTCAACATCGACATCCGCGGCCGCGGCGGCCGGAAGCTCGCCGCGGAGTGGGCCGGCGGTCCGCGCACCTATCTCGGGCTCACCGTCGAGGGCTTCCCGAACCTCTTCATGATCACCGGCCCCGGCAGCCCCTCGGTGCTGAGCAACATGATCGTGTCCATCGAGCAGCACGTGGACTGGATCGCCGACTGCGTCACCCACCTGCGCGAGCGCGGCCTCTCGACCATCGAGGCTACCGCGGCGGCCCAGGAGGCGTGGGTCCAGCACGTCAACGAGGTGGGCCACATGACGCTCTACCCGCTCGCCCCCTCCTGGTACATGGGCGCGAACATCCCGGGCAAGCCGCGCGTGTTCATGCCCTACATCGGCGGGGTGGGCGTCTACCGCCAGAAGTGCGACGAGGTCGCCGCGAAGGGCTACGAGGGCTTCGCGCTCCGCGCGTGAGGCGCGGGCGCTAGCTCGAGGCGGACGCGGTCGCGGCGCGCCAGATGCGGCGCGCGTCCTTGTCGATGTTGAGCGCGACGACCGCGGCGACCGCCAGGAGCCCGCAGGCCATCACGAAGGCCGCGCCGTAGCCGCCGGTCGTCTCGAACAGCGCCCCGGCCAGCCAGGATCCCAGCGCGGAGCCGGTCTGGTGCACCAGGAAGATCAGCCCGAAGATCGAGCTGACCGAGAAGCGGCCGTAGATGTCGGCGGTGAGCGCGGAGGTCATGGAGCCGGTGCCGGCCAGGGTGATGCCGCCCATGACCGCGACCAGCATGAGCGCGGTGGGGTTGTCGCGGATGAGGAAGAGCCCGGTGAAGATGGCGATGCGGCCCGCGTAGATCCCGGCGAGCACCGGACGGCGCCCGAAGCGATCGGAGAGCGCGCCCAGCATGATCGTGAACACGATGCTCGAGCCCCCGAGCACGCCGAGGGCCCACGAGGCGACCATCGGGGTGTAGCCGTGGTCGGTGAGCATCGGGATCCCGTGCGCGGAGAGCAGGCTCATCGAGAAGCCGCAGGTGAAGAAGGACCCCGCGAGCTGCCAGAAGGCCAGCGTCCGGAGCGCCTCGCCCGCGCTGACGCGCTCGACCGACGCGGCGGGCGCGCCGGGCAGGCGCGGCTCGCCGTCGGCGGTGAGCCCGATCGACTCCGGGGAGTCGCGCAGCACCCAGATGCAGAGCGGCAGCGAGATCGCCAGGATCAGGCCCGCGATGACCACGTACGTCGTGCGCCAGCCGGTGGTGAGCACCATCCACGTCACCGCGGGCACCAGCAGGCTCATCCCGGTCATCGAGGCGCTGCCGAGCACCGAGAGCGCGGTGCCGCGGCGCCGGCTGAACCAGCGCGCGACGATGCCGGAAGCGATGACCGGCCCGGTCCCGGCGAGCCCGAGGGGCACCAGCACCCCGTAGACCGCGGCGAACTCCCAGACGTTGCGCACCATCGCGGTCAGGATCAGCGCGGCCACCAGCAAGAGCGTGCCCGCCGAGGCGACGACCCGCACGCTGAACCGGTCGAGCGCCATGCCGGCGAGCGGCATGAAGACCCCGTAGAGGAACAGGCTCAGGGCGATCACCGCCGAGAAGCTCGCGCGGTCCAGGCCGAGATCGGCCACGATCGGCTTGAGGAAGGGCCCGACCGCGTGGCGGACGCCGGTCGACATGAAGGTCGTGACCGAGAACGCCCCCACGACCCACCAGCCGTAGAAGACCTTCTGGTCGCGCATGCTGCCTCGACTATATCCCATCCCGGGAATCAGAAGCTCGGCTTCGTCGAGAACGGCGTGAGCTGCAGCTCGTGGGTCCAGCAGGATCGGTCCTGGGTGTGGAGGTAGTAGAAGGCCTCCGCGATCTTGATGGGATTCATGACGATCTCCGGCTGCTTCTGGGCCCGCGGCAGGGCCCGGGTGCCCGGCGAGTCGATCAGGCCGTCGATCACCACGTTGGCCACGTGCACGCCGTGCTCGGAGTACTCCTCCGTCAGCACCTGCGCCAGCGTGCGCATCATGACCCGCGGGTAGTAGAGCGATTGTCCGGTCAGGCGCTTGCGGCCTCGCAAGGACGAGGAATTGTTCGAGATGAGGAACGAACCGGCGCCGCGCTTGCGCATGGCGGGCAGCACCTCCTTGGCGACGAGGAACGGCCCGCGGACCGCGACGTGCTGCGCGGTCTCGAGGATCTCGAGCGGGACGTGCTCCAGCAGCTCCTTGTCGGGCGGCAGGTCACGGCCCTCGAGGTAGCCCGCGTTGTAGACCAGGACCTCCGGATCACCCGCTTTCTCGCGGATGGTCGCGAAGGCCTTCGAGATGGAGGCGTCGGACGCCAGGTCCAGCTCGACGATCGTGCTCGCCCCGCCCTGCCCGCGGATCGCCTCGTCGAGCGCGGTCGCGTTGGCGGTCTTCCGCGTCGTGAGCACGACGAAGAAGCCCTCCTTGGCGAACTTCTGGGCGATGGCGCCACCGACGCCCCACCGTACCCCGACGGGCAGATCGCGGTCGTCGAGGGCCTTGCCGTGGGCGAGCTTGGTGTTGCGGCCATCGGCCTGCCACTTGGAGGTCGCGCCCACCACGACGGCGACCGGCTGACGATTCGGGCTCATGGCGAATCCTCCTTCTTCGAAGTGTCTGCGCCACCGCGGAAGAACTCCAGCAGCAGCCGGTTGACCTCGGGCGCATTCTCGTAGGCCGACCAGTGGCCGGCCTTCGGGATGCGATGCACGTCCAGACCGGGAACGGCCTCCTGGATCTCGCCGATCAGGAGCTTGGCGGGGCGGAACGTGGAGTCGTCGCGCTCGCCCCACAGCAGGCGGATCCGGCCGCCGCGCCGCGCCACCTCCGCCAGATCGCCCAGCAGTGTGCCGCCCCCGCTGACTTTTCGACTGTCGAAACGCGTTCGGCGCACCAGGTCCACCTGGATGTCCACCGTGTCCTCGGAGACGCTCGCGGGATCGCTCAGCATGTTCACGAGCAGGTTGTGGCGGCAGACCTCGCGAAACAGCCGGTCATCCCCGCCCGCCTCCTTGTAGCTGCGGATGGGCCGCTCGCCGAACTTCCGCATCGGGAAGCCGCCGGGCGAGATCAGCCCGAGATGGCTCACCCGCGGCCCGAGGCGCCGGGCCATGTTGGCCGCGATGGCCGCGCCGAACGAGAAGCCGGCGAAGCGCAGTGGCGCCACGCCCGGCACGGCCTCGAGGAGCAGCTCCTGGACCAGATCGAGGTACTGCGGGCCGGTGGTCTCCCGCGGCACCGGCGCCGAGGCGCCGTAGGAGGGATGATCGAGCGCGTGCACCGTGAAATGCTCGCCGAGCGCCTCGACGTTGCGGATCCAGTGCTTCCACGAGCCCATGCCGCCGTGGAAGAGCACGAGGTCCGGCCCGTGGCCCGACCGGCGGACCGCCATCCGGGGCGAGGTCACGCGAGCTTGGGCCGGATGCGCTCGGCGAAGAGCGCCATCTGCTCGTCGAGCTCGGGCCCGTCGGCGGCCAGGAACTCGATCACGAGATGCTCGACGCCCACCGCGCCCAGCTCGGCGATGCGCTCGACCAGGGCCGACGGCTCGCCCACCAGCACGCTGCCGCCGCGCACCGACGTCGCGGCGGGCCGGCCCGGCCGCAGCACGCAGAGATCGTTGCGCAGCGCGATCGCGGGCGGCACCGCACGGCCGCGCGCCTGGCAGAGCCGCGCCAGATCCGCCCGCCCCTCGCGCAGCTCCTCGGCCGACCGATTGATCGGGTGCCAGGCGGCACCGATCTCGGCGGCGCGGCGCAGGGAGGCGCGGCCGTGGCCGCCGACCCAGATCGGGGGATGCGGCTTCTGCACCGGCTTGGGCTCGAACTGCAGGCCGCTGAACTGGGTGTACTTGCCCGCGAAGGACGGCGCCGGGCTGGTCCACAGCTCCCGCATCGCGGCCAGGTACTCGTCGGTCATCGGGCCGCGCTCCGCGAACGGCACCCCGAGCGCGGCGCTCTCCTCGGCCAGCCAGCCCGCCCCGACGCCCAGCACGACCCGCCCGCCGGAGAGCGCGTCGAGGGTCGAGACCATCTTGGCGGTGACCACCGGGTTGCGGTACGGGACGATGAGCACGGTGGTGCCGAGCCGCACCCGGCTCGTCGCGCCCGCCGCCACCGCGAGGGTCACCAGCGGATCGAAGATGCCGGCGCCGATGCGGTCCACGTTGGCGTCGGGCACCACCACGTGATCGCTGACCCAGACCGAGTCGTAGCCGAGCTGCTCGGCGCGGACCGCGGTGTGCCGGATGATCTCCGGCGTGGCCAGGTGCCGGCAGTTGGGAATCCAGACCCCGACCTGCATCAGCGGTTCAGGTAGCGCAGCGGCAGCCCCGGGCGCGGCCACTCGAAGGAGACGAGCGTGCCGCCCATGGAGAGAGTCGCGTACGCGGTGCGCAGATCCTTGCCGCCGAAGCAGACGTTGGTGACCATCATGTCGGGCAGCGTGTACTGGTCCACCCGGCTGCCGTCGGGCCAGATGTCGCTCACCGCCCCGGTGATCAGCGTGGCCACGCAGACGTGGCCCTCCCCGTCCACCGCGAGCGAATCGAACATCTGGTAGCCGCCGAGCCCGGCGATCACGGTGCCCTTCTCGCCGCGGTAGGGACCGTTCGCCGACTCGATCTCGCCGGGCCCGGAGAGCTTGAAGGCCCAGCAGCGCGCGGTCGGCGTCTCGACCACGTAGACCGTCTTCTCGTCCGGCGAGAGACCGATCCCGTTCGGGCGCTCGAGCGGGAAGATCGCCTCCTTGATCCCGGACCCGTCGGCCTTGGCGTAGTAGACGACGCCGCGGTCGCTGTCGCGCTCACGCGTCTTGCCGAGGTCGGTGAACCAGAAGCCGCCCGCCCCGTCGAACACGAGATCGTTCGGGCCGCGCAGCCGCTGACCCTCGCAGCGGTCGTAGAGGGTCTCGAACTTGCCGGTCTCCGGATCCACGATCTGGATGCTGCCGGTCGTGTAGTCGTCGGCCTGGGCGATCGGGAAGAGCTTGCCCGGACGCTCCAGGAACTTCAGGCCCCCGTTGTTGGTCACGTAGATCTTCCCGTTCGGGCCCATGGCGGCCCCGTTCGGGCCGCCCCCGAGCGTGGCGATCACATGGACCTTCCCGTCGGGCGTCACGCGCGAGAGCGTGCGGCGCTCGATCTCCACCAGGATGACGGAGCCGTCCGGCATGGCCACCGGGCCCTCGGGAAACCGCAGCCCCGAGACGATCTGCTTGAAGGCGGGCTTGTGGGTGGCCATCAGGATTGCACCTGCCGCATGAGCGCTGCGCAGCGATCGAGCACGGGGAGCACCTCAGAGGATTTCGCGGGCGGGAGATTGAAGATGAGCCGCGCCACGCCCGCGTCGCGGTAGCGCTTGATGAGGTCTCCGTCCTCGGCCACCCCGAAGACGGTGATGGGCAGGGTGGCCGGATCGCGCCCGGCCTCGACGACCATCGCGCGGAACTCGGGCAGCTTGGAGAGCACGTCGCCGTAGGCGGGCCGGCGCGCGTGCGGCAGCCACCCGTCGCCGTAGGCGATGGCCCGGCGCGCGCCGTAGGGGAAGGCGCCGCCAACCAGCACCGGCGGGTGCGGCTTCTGCACCGGCTTCGGCCAGGTCATCATCGGCGGAAACTTCACGAACTCCCCGGTGTACTCGGGCTTCGACTTCGTCCAGATGGCCCGCATCGCCTCGACCCGCTCCTGCATCACCTTGAAGCGCGACTTGAACTCGGTGCCGTGGTCGGCCATCTCCTCCGCGTTCCAGCCCGCGCCGATCCCGAAGAGGAAGCGCCCGCCCGA